>CAYSBA010000182.1:0-3817 GCA_964429075.1 uncultured bacterium | reverse complement strand
ATCATATTTTATAAATGCGGGTAAAAAATGAGTTGGTTTAAAAAGATAACAATCTTATTTTTGATATCAATTAGTTATCTCTATTTATTAGATCTAAAGCAAATTTATGCTACATCACCTGATGTAATAACCGGAGCAACGGCTCCCTGGAAAGATTGCGATTACGACAGAGATGGCTATGTGAAGGACGACAGACACTGTAATAGATCAGTGGGTATTGACTGTGATGATTATGATTCCTCAGTAAACCCTGGTGCACAGGAGGTATGTGACAATAAGGATAACAATTGTAATGGCCAGATTGATGAAGGGTGCAATGGACCTGTAGACAACGATGGTGATGGCTATACTGTAGATCAGGGCGATTGTGATGACCATAATCCCAACGTACATCCCGGTGCTGTTGATGTGTGCGGCAATGGTATAGATGAGGATTGTAACGGTGCAGATAGATCTTGTCAGAATCCAACCGATAAGGATCAAGACAAAGATGGTTATATAGGTGCAGCCTATGGTGGTGATGATTGTAATGACACAGATAGCACGATTCATCCCGGTGCACAGGAGATCTGTGGGGACAATATAGACCAGAATTGTAACGGAGTGATTGACGATGGTTGTTCAACAGACAACAATGGTGGTGATGACCAGCAGAGCAGGGTATTCTCAAATGTAATGTGGCAACAGGAAGATTACACTTCAAATCCATCCGGCGGATGTGCCTGTTCTGTTAATGCATCCACAGATTCATGGTCTTATCTACTGTTGATTCTGGGATTGTTGTTTTTTGTACGCATCTACAGACCATAGATCAATATTTAAAATGAAAATTCCTCTTTTGATATCCATTTTTTTGTTAACCTTTTTCTTTGTAACAAATACAGTAGCAAACTACTGTAACGACGATCCCAACTGTAGAGACTGGTGTATGCAACTAAGTGACAAAGATGGCGATGGATATATAGGTGAATCCTTCCTATGCGATCAGGAGGATTGTGATGACGACAACAGTAGCATATATCCGGGGGCACCAGAGATTTGTGGAGATGGGATAGATCAGGACTGCAATGGACAAGATAAACAATGTCCACAGAACCATGATGCAGATGGAGATGGCTATGACTCAACCCAGTATGGTGGTACAGATTGCGATGATGGTGATCCAAATATAAATCCCTCTATGCCGGAGATATGTGGTAATCAGGTTGATGAAAACTGTGATGGTATAGTTGAAGATTGTAACTATGATCGGGATCAAGACCAGTATGTTGATTATATGTATGGTGGTACAGATTGCAACGATCAGGATGCAAGCATTCACCCCGGGGCACCTGAGATTTGTGGAGATGGAATAGATCAGGATTGTGATGGCCAAGATCTAAGCTGCAACACGTCTGACAACGGTTCAAACATTACAAACAACGAAAATACAGCAAATTTAAAGGGTCATGTGTATCCGGATGGTTATGGGTACGATCAGAACAACGAAGGGGGCTGTTCATGTAATCTTGGGGAGAAAAGTAGCAACATTGATCTTCTTCTATTAATCTCAGGGTTACTCTTTTCTCTCTTCTTTAGATCGCGCCAAAGAGATGAAGGAAAGAGGGATATTTGAGATAGTAGTTGTGTTATGGTTTTTTTTATCCTGTTCAGGCCCTTCTCCGGGTTCTGCAGTAGATGAAAAAAAGCTTGACTTTAACTATTATGCCTGTGTTGTTGAGCCTGTCCTTGTAAAAAGATGTTCCTTCCTTGCCTGTCATGGTTCAAACAGGCCATTCAGGATATATTCAATATCAAAATTTAGAATGAATCCACATCCCACGCTGTATGAAAGATCAAACACCCCATTGAGTTGTGAAGAGATAACGAGAAACTATGAGAGTGCTATGGCCTTTACAAAAGGTGTCTCTACAATATTAAATAAGGCAATACCTCAATCGGATGGTGGAGTCTTTCACAAACCCGGTCCGATGTTTAGAAGCAGTGATGACGCTGAGTATAAATTACTGTTACAGTGGGTAAATGGAGCAACTCTCCCATCCTGCAAAAAGGTGGAGGATGCCTGTGGTAATAAGTAGATTAACAGGGAAATTAATCTTGATATTCTTTTTTATTGTTTTTGCCTTTATTACAACG
This sequence comes from uncultured bacterium, assembly GCA_964429075.1. Classification (GTDB taxonomy): domain Bacteria; phylum CAYSBA01; class CAYSBA01; order CAYSBA01; family CAYSBA01; genus CAYSBA01. The sequence continues at coordinate 1,681 of CAYSBA010000182.1, read as the reverse complement.
AGCAATAGTTTTGCATACGATCACTATTCAACCTTTGATGAATCGCCCGATGAAATCAGACAGGATGCCTTTGGAAATCCAAGAGGTGGTGGAGCAGGGGGGCTGTATTTTACAGGTTCACCAAGGAATTATGGTCTGAACTGTGGGGTCTGTCATGTTGGAGCAACCCACAATTTGAAAATAGGTCTTGTCTCATATCCAGATGATATCTTTAAAGAGGGATTTGAACCGGGCAAAGAATATATTATTTACCTTAGATTTTTCAATGAAACAAAAGGGCTACAATACACAGACGATGCATGTTATCAGGGTCCAACCTGTAATATAAATATGTTTGCACTGGATGTGTTGAATGCTAATGACGAACCGGCAGGACAGCTATGTCCTGAAAAGATGGGAGATCTTGGATGTGATACCCAAAAGCACTTTGAAACCCAGACACTTCTTGCAAAGGATGGTAAGACCCTGTTTTCAAGAGGTTTTAAGGCTGAAGAATTTATGACCTATTTTAAAAATGGGATTGCAGGCTGGGAATTCTACTGGAAGGCCCCACAGAATGATGATGTTGCAATATTTTATGTGTCTGCAGTTGATGGTGGTGGTGGCGACGGGACCCAGGATAATCCTGTTGACCCATACAATGATGATGTCGCTACGATAAGGGTTGAAGTGTATAAGAAAGGGACACAATCCGTAAATGTTGAAGGCTGTAATGTTGGCTATTCCGATTTATCTATATCAGGAATGCTGGCAATGATAGCTTTTCTCATTTTTTCAAGGAGAAAAAGATGAAAAGAATATGGTTGATTTTATTATTCATATCTATTTCTTTTATCCAGTCAAATTGTCTTGCTGTGATGCCCTGGCAGAGAGAGATACTTGCAAGGGACACAATGATTTTTGATGCTGATGGCACAGAAGTCGGTATTGATCAGCATGTTTATTCAGTGAGAGAGCAGAGTGCCGGTTGTTTTGGTGGAGGCGGTGGAGGTTGTGGATGCAACTAAAAGGCCTAAAATCAACCACAATCTTCGTGTTATTAGCCTTACTTGTTTGTGCCTGGAGCAGACTGAATGCTGGTGAGGTAGAACATGCATCAAACAATATGCATACAAAGACATTCATGTATACAGATTCCGATGGCACCACTGTTATAATGCCAAGACTCACCTACAGTGGAGAGCTGACAGAAAACCTTACCCTATCCACAGAATTGGAGGCCGATATAATAAGCTCTGCCTCTGTCGATGTAAGGACTTCTGCAACAGAACACTACAGAGTGGATCAGGGTAAAGATATAAAGCCCTTTCATGAGATAAGAAAGGGAGGGAATCTTAATCTCAGTTATCGCCATAATCTTTATAACTTTAATATCGGGAGTTCAATATCCAGAGAAAACGATTTTTTCTCACTTACATTTAACTCTGGAGTTTCAAGGGATTTTTTCAGGCGAAATACTACTGTTGCATTGGGAGTAGCTTACAGTGCAAACCAGGGCTGGCGTTCTGGAGATAATAACAAGGATCATAGAAAAGACCTTGCAATAACAACTCTGAATCTATCACTAACTCAGGCATTGAGCAGAAAGGACATAATGCAGGTTGTTCTCTATCTTTCCAGATTTTTTGGGTGGCTTGAAAGCTTTTACAGATATGTGCCGATCTATGATGAAAAGGGAGAA
>CAYSBA010000181.1:0-3820 GCA_964429075.1 uncultured bacterium | reverse complement strand
GTCCTATATGCAGTAATAGATATGATTTGTCCAATATCAGGATTTTGAAAGAAATAAAGGGAGGTGTGCTATCGTTTTTTTCCTGTCAAGTTTGCGGATCTTCGTTTATAGCATCTGTATCAGAAACACCTTTCGGTCATATAGCTAAAGGGATGTTGGTTGAACTTGACGAGAACGAGGTTTTGGAGTTTTTAAAGAATGGTACAGTATCATATGATAATGTATTGGATCTGTATAAAGATATGGAAAACGATAAGTTATGGCTCAAGAAAATGATGGAAGATAATAATTTTAGAAATTAGTATTTTATAAGTTAATTCGTCCCTTTGTGAAGGACGAAAAGAAGTGTATATGGGGAAAATTTTAGGTATTGATTTAGGAACAACCAACTCAGTTATGGCTGTTATTGAAGGAGGACAGCCAAAAGTTTTGGAGAACCAAGAAGGATCTCGTACAACACCATCAGTGGTTGCAGTTTCTAAAAACGGAGAGAGGCTTGTAGGTCAGCTTGCCAAAAGACAGATAGTAACTAATCCTGAAAACACGATTTTTTCTGTCAAAAGGCTCATAGGAAGAAGATTTGAGGACGATGAAGTCCAGCATGCTATAAAAGTTTTACCATATAAGATAGTAAAAGCTGATGATGGTGGTGTCAAGGTAGTGATGCATGATAAGGAGTATACACCTCAGGAGATATCAGCTATGATTTTACAAAAACTTAAACTTGATGCAGAGGCAAAACTGGGTGAAAAAATAGAGGAAGCTGTCATCACAGTACCCGCTTATTTTGATGATTCTCAAAGAAAAGCAACCAAAGAGGCTGGTGAGATAGCAGGGCTTAAAGTACGCAGGATTATAAACGAGCCTACTGCAGCAGCTCTTGCATACGGATTTGAAAAAAAGAAGGGAGAAAAAATAGCTGTTTACGATCTTGGAGGTGGTACTTTTGATGTATCTATTTTGGAGGTATCAGAAGATACAGTAGAAGTTAAATCAACTTCAGGAGACACCTTTTTGGGGGGAGATGATTTTGACCGAAGAATAATAGATTGGATTATAGAAGAATTTAAAAAAGATACAGGAATAGATTTATCAAAAGATGCTCTTGCTATGCAGAGAGTGAAAGAGGCAGCAGAAAAAGCCAAGATAGAATTGTCTACTGCGCAAGAGACTGAGATAAATCAGCCGTTTATTACGGTTGATTCATCTGGCAACCCCCAACATCTTAATTTAAAACTTACAAGATCCAAACTTGAAGAGCTTACTTCAGATTTAGTAGATAAAACTTTTGAGTCAGTTAAACAGGCTTTGTCTGATGCAGGGCTTGAGGTAAAGGATATAGAGGAAGTTATTTTGGTGGGCGGCATGACTAGAATGCCTTTGGTCCAGAAAAAGGTGGAGGAATATTTTGGCAGAAAACCAAATATGTCAGTTAATCCTGATGAGGTGGTAGCTGTGGGTGCTGCTGTTCAGGCAGGTGTCCTCCAAGGAGATGTTAAAGATGTACTTTTACTTGATGTAACTCCACTTACTTTAGGTATAGAGACTTTAGGAGGTGTGATGACACCATTAATAGAGAGAAATACTACCATACCAACTTCTAAATCTCAGATTTTTTCAACTGCCGCTGATAATCAGACATCTGTTGAGATACATGTTTTACAAGGTGAAAGACCGATGGCAGCAGATAATAAAACTTTGGGCAGGTTTATCCTTGATGGTATTCCTCCTGCACCAAGAGGAGTCCCTCAGATAGAAGTCACCTTTGATATAGATGCAAATGGTATCCTGAGTGTTACAGCCAAGGATAAAGCTACAGGTAAACAACAATCTATAAAAATAGAAGGATCAACAGGTCTTTCGCAGGAAGAAATAGAAAGGATGAAAAAAGAAGCAGAAGCTCACGCTGAAGAAGATAAGAAAAAGAGATTACTCATAGAAGCACGCAATATCGCTGATTCTCTTATCTATCAGACTGAAAAATCTTTAAAAGACAATAAAGACAAAATTCCTGAAGATATTAGAAAGGAAGTAGAACAGGCTATTTCTGATCTTAAGGAAGTAAAGGATAAAGACGATCTTTCTCAAATAGAGGAAAAAACCAAGAAACTGTCAGAAGCCGCTCAGAAAATAGGTCAATATGTATACTCACAGGCAGATCAATCTTCTACTCAATCACAATCTGGAAATTCTACAGATACTTCTTCAGTCAATGGAGATAAAAATAAGAGTGATGGAGGAAAAGAAGATGCAGTGGAAGCCGAAGAAGTAAAAGATCAAGAAGATAATGAAAATAAGAAAGAATAATTTGGTAGTAAATTATCAAGTTATTTAAAACAGTTTTAGATATTTAAACCAATTAAAGTTCCTAATTACACTAATTACCCTAACTAATTTTCTAGTAATTCAATAAGGTAAAAAGATATATCATGGTTTAAGGTTTGGGTATGATGATTTGGCGCTTGAGAATGGATTAGTTAATTGGCAATTAGAGTAATTGGGTTGATTAATTGTGTTAATTTAATCATATGCCTAATCAAAATAACCATAAAAAAATAACAATTTCTATCAAAGTCCCGGATGATGTGGTCAAAGGGGTATATGCCAATGCTATGCAAGTAGGTCATAGCAGGGATGAGTTTGTGCTTGATTTTATTAATTTTATCCCCCATCAGAATTCAGGCACAGTTAATGCGCGAGTTATACTCTCTCCTTCCAGTTTAAAGAGGATCATAGCCGCTTTGCAGGAAAATCTCTCTAAATATGAGAGCAACTATGGTGCTGTAGAGTATGATGATCATGGGAATATAGGATTTACACCTGATAAATAATTAAATCTGATACAGTATGGCAAAAGATTATTATAAAATACTGGGAGTTGACAGGGGAGCAAGTCAGGAAGAGATAAAAAAGGCTTTTCGTAGACTTGCTCACAAATATCATCCAGATAAAGAAGGTGGTGATGAAGAGAGATTTAAGGAAATAAATGAAGCATATCAGGTATTGTCTGATGAAAAGAAGCGTGCTCAATACGATCAGTTTGGCCATACTTTTGATGGTGCAGGCGCCAGTTATTCCCACATGTCATGGGAAGATTTTGTGAGAAATTTTGGAGATGTTTTCAGTGGATTTGCGGGGAGTAAAGAAGCACATTTTGGTGGGTTTTCAGATATATTTTCAGATTTCTTTGGAGGAGGATTTTCCCAGACAAGAACAAAAGCTGATAGAAAAGTAAAAGGAAAGGATTTAGAGCTTATAATGGAGATAGATTTTAAGGAGGCAGTATTTGGAGGAGAGAAAGTAGTAGAGGTAAAAAAACCAGATGTGTGCAGTGAGTGCGGAGGATCAGGAGTTGCTAAGGGCAGTAAAATTATCACTTGTCCTCAATGCGGTGGGCAAGGAAGATTACATCAGACCCAGAAAAGTTTTTTTGGGACATTTTCCCATATTTCTGTGTGCCCTACTTGTGAAGGTACAGGAGAAAAACCGGAGAGGTATTGTAAAAAATGCCATGGAGAAGGTAGAGTTACAGAGAAGAGAAAAATAAAAATAAAGATACCTGCTGGTATAGATAATGATGATTCTATTAAAATCAGAGGCGAGGGTGAAGCAGGCATTAGAGGGGGAGAGTTTGGGGATTTATATGTTAGGTTTAAGGTTAAAAAAGACCCACGTTTTATTAGAGATGGGTTTGATATACAAACTACTGAATATATACCGTATTCCATAGCTGTTTTAGGAGGAAGTATAAAGGTAAATACCTTATATGGTGAAGTAAAAATAAAAATACCAGCAGGTATAAAAGATGGGCAAGTTATGA
>CAYSBA010000180.1:2620-3848 GCA_964429075.1 uncultured bacterium | reverse complement strand
GCACCAACATCACAGATCAATATCCCATCATCAGACAGTATCTTTGACAGTTCACTGAGTATACGCTGGGGTTTCATTGGAAAGGCCTGATTGTCATCCATAGAAACAACCTCCCTGATTATATGCGATCTCTCTTTCTCGCATAAAGGAAATTCTCTTCTATGATCAGGTTTAAAGTATCTTATCATCTCAGCAAGGGTATTTGCTATATCTGCTACTATCTCAACATCGGTGTCATAATGCTCGTCTGTCTCAGCAGGCTCAAAATCGATGTGGATTATCCTTTTTTCTTTTCCAATATTCCACCTCTCAGGATGCCACTCTACCATATCATAACCGATACAGATAACAAGATCTGCTTCTCTGAATATCTTTGTAACATGATCTTCAAATGAAAGACCTGCTGTTCCGAGACAACGTGGATTATCGTCTGGAAGTACCCCCTTGGCCATAAAGGTGTTCACTACATATATACCTGTTTTTGATATAAACCTACGAAGCTGTTCTGTAACCCTCGTTCTGACACATCCATTACCAGCAAGAATAATTGGCAAATCTGACTGTTTTATAAGTCTTACCGCCTCTTTTACAGATTTCATGTCTGGAGCAGGTCTTCTGAACAATGCCTTTGATCTAAGAGGCTCTGTATCAGCCTTCATCTTTGCAACATTTTCTGGCAACTCTATGTGGACGGCCCCTGGCTTTTCTGACCGTGATAATCTTACTGCCTTTTTAATGATTTCTGGTATCTCAGAAGGTTCATGTATCGTTGCACACCATTTTGTTATCGGTTTGAATAGTGCAATTAGATCTATAGCCTGATGGGATTCCTTATGCATCCTGTTGGTACTTGTCTGGCCAGTTATTGCAATAAGGGGACTTTTATCAAGATTGGCACTTGCAATCCCGGTTATAAGATTTGTTGCACCAGGACCCAGGGTTGAAAGACATACTCCGGGTCTTCCTGTGAGTCTGCCATATATATCTGCCATAAATGCAGCACCCTGCTCATGACGACAGGTTATAAATCTTATAGAAGAATTATAAAGGGACATCAATAAATCGGTGTTCTCCTCACCGGGGACACCAAAAACAATATCAACACCCTCTTTCTCTAAACATTTTACAAATAAATCTGATGCAATCATCGATCTCCCCTATGCTAATTCTCTTATCCTTCTTGATTCACCAATTACAATAAGAATATCCCCTGGAGCAAGTATCTTAT
>CAYSBA010000180.1:0-2610 GCA_964429075.1 uncultured bacterium | reverse complement strand
AGATATATCTTCCAGATACACCCTCTTTTAATGCTACAACAAGAAAGTTGTACTTTTTTCTAAGATCACACTGTTTAATAGACATACCGACAAAAGGTGAGTCCTCCTTTATAGTAATCTCCTCAACCCTTAAGATATCCTTTTGCCCTTTCAGCATTTGATCAAGAAAGGTTACAACGTGTGGTCTTATCATCTCTGAAGCCATCCTCATACCGCCAATAACTGTAGGGAGGACTACATAATCTGCTCCAGCCTTTTTTAGTTTTGCCTTATTCTTCTCATCTAATGCCTTTGCAACAACTTTAATTTTAGGATTTAACTGTTTTGCTGCAATGGTTACAAAGAGGTTGTCTTTGTCTAAGGGAAGGGCTGTAACAATACCTCTTGCTGACTCAACACCTGCATCTTTAAGGACCTCATCATCTGTAGCATCTCCGTGAATGACCGGTACCTGATATTTATCCCTTATATAGTTCAATTTATCTATATCACTATCAATCACTACCATAGGGTGCCGGGTCTGATCAAACTCCTTAATTACATTCTTCCCTGTCTCACCGGCACCACAAACGATTATATGACTACTCATCTTAAGCGCCTGTTTCTTCATCCTATTCCTCCATAATTTATAGGGCAGGTCACTCTCTATAAAGAGAGCAGTAATAGAGGTGGCAAAATACATTATTGTCCCCATACCACCAAGAATCAAAAGCATCGTAAAGATCCTTGCCCAGGGCATGCCGCTAAGATCAATAATCTCACCATAACCAACGGTGGTAAGGGTAATTATTGTCATATACAGACAGTCTACTATTGATGTCTCTCTACCTGAGCTGTATGCAATTATCCAGTAGCCTACTGTTCCAGAAACAAGGATAATTAAAAATAATGCTCCCGCAAGTTTAATTCTACTCTTTAGCTCCCTCAAATCCTGCCCCTCTTTAACAGACCCTCAATCCTTCTTGCCGCTATCTTTGAAAAGGCCATAATTGCTTGTTGAGGATTCACACCAAGAGAAGAGGGAAAGATAGATCCATCAACAACAAAAAGATTTGTAGTGTCATGGACTCTCATATCAATATCTATTACTGAACTCTTTGTATCTATACCCATTCTGCAAGTGCCAAGTGGATGAAAGGCCATCAATTCCAGATCATCTGCCTTGAAATCCATATACTTTAAAACATCGACCTGATCCTGATGATAGAGAGTAATAGCTCCAGATATTGGTAGTAAAACCTCCCTTGCTCCAGATGCAAAAAATACCTTTGCAAGTATCTCGCATGCCTTTTTTATCTTTCTTATTACTCTTTTTTTCATCTTATAAAGAATTATATAGCTATCAAAGGGACCCGGAATTACCCTGCCGGATGGTGGATCGGAAATCATAAAACCAAATGTTGCGATATGATTATAATTTTCCATCATCCTCATAAAATCTGTACCAATACCAGGAACTCCAACAGATCCATTGTCTGGTGGCAAAAAGGCACCCTCAAACATTATACCTTCATCAGCAAAGTGGTCAATACAATAGCCCTGTGGAATTCCATCCCATCCATTTATCTGTTCTTCATAGAGTGCCACAAGTTTTGCAGCAGGATGGATCGTTAGGTTTTTACCCAGAAAAGGATTTCTAAGGCCAGATCGGTATAAAAAGACAGGTGTTAGTATTGCACCGCAGCTGACTACAAAGACATCTGCCCTTATGTTTAATCTTATACCAGATACTGTAACAGCATCAACACTGTTTATTTTTGCTGTATCAGCCCAAAGCTTTATGGCCCTTGTATTGTAATATAGATCCATACCCTCGTTGACAGCCCATGGTATATATGTCACCCTCGTTGAGGTCTTTGCACCAACAGGACAGCCATATACACAGAGACCAAGACCTATACATCCATCTGCGTTTCTCCTAAGGGGCCTGTTACTGTAACCAAGTTTATCAGCACCCTCTTTTATTTTTTCTGCTATCCTGCCGAGGACATTCCAGTCTGCCTCTTTAATCTTTAACTCCTTTTCGACCTCCATGTATGCTTCATCGAGTTCCTCTTTGTCGATGGGCAGATTCCAGCTATCAACCACCTTCTGCGGGATCCTGAAGCATGTACCAGAGTTTATTGTGGTTGTGCCGCCTACTGTCTTTCCGAAAGGGATTATGATATTGGGTTTGTTTGCAGTGGCAGTTACTCCTTTGTCTCTATAGGCCTTGAGATATATCGAAGATGGTTTATCAATGAGGTCTTTATTTGTAAAAAGATCACCCTCTTCAACCATTATAACACGAAATCCCTTCTTTGACAGATGGTACGCAAGGGGTGCACCACCAGCACCAGATCCTATTACGCAGACATCGGCTTTTAACTGAACATCTCTGTTTAGTCTTGAGCCATCAATGAACATCTCTTAAGTTCCTTATAGATCTTAGACGTCTTATATAATCGGCCCCAAGTCTCTGATACATCCTGTCATCTGAAAAGTAGGCCATTTTGCAGGATGCAACAAGTAATCTTGAAGATACTCGAAATGGGTATATACTTGTTGTCTCCAATCTTTTGAGATGCAAAAATGCCCTATTAAATGGCATCTTAGATAGAGGCCTGATAC
>CAYSBA010000179.1:0-3878 GCA_964429075.1 uncultured bacterium | reverse complement strand
TGTAGAATATTATCAAAAAAATAACAAAAAGTGTCCAAAATTATATAAAGTTTTATTCAAAAATATATAACATTCTGAAATTTTTTAAAAATCAGTTCTGGCATCACGATTGCTTTTTAATAACGAACAGTTGAAAGGAGAAAGATGTTGAAGTCAAATAAGATAATTGCAACTTTTTTGTTTTTGATATGTCTTTTAGCTAACTCAGGGTACGCTACGGAAAATAGAGTAAAAGGTATAGAAGATATAGATAGGCTTGTTCTGAATAGTAACCCCTCAATCAAATCATTGATAGATGCCTACCGCGCAGGCACATTAAAGCCAAAAGAGGTTTCCACCCTACCTGATCCAATGGTACATTTTGGTCTTAACAATTTTCCTTTCAGCGCACCCACCTTTTCAAATCCAATGACAGGTGAATACTTAGGTATATCGCAGCTTTTTATTACTGCAGGAAAGCTTGGGCTTTTAGGAGAGATTGAAACGATTGCTGCATCTGTTTTGAAGGAGTTTGTCCTTGAAAGGCTAAACAGTCTGGTAACACAGGTAAGATCCCTTGTCCTTGATGCAAATTATCTCAATGAAGCGATAGCTATAACTGATGAAAATATTTTGATCCTTAAGGATTTATTAAAGATGACAGAGGCAGCATATAAGACCGGCAAGGGTCTGCTTCAGGATGTGGAAAAGACAAAGGTCTGGCTCACAAAGATGAAAGACAGAAAAATAGAATATATAAGGAGGTTAAACGACATCCTTTATGATATATCGAGGTTAACCCTCTCACATATAAAGAGTGTCCCACAGGTCGATGATCTTAATAACATCCTTGTGATAAAAGAGATAGATCCAGACAGACTTTTCGAATTTGCAATGAATAAAAGACCTGCCTATCGGGCATCTGTTTTGATGGTTGAGCGTCAAAAGAAGATGCTTGATCTGGCAAAAAAAGAGTATTATCCGGATGTATCTTTTGGCATTAGATATACCCAACGGAGCAGAAATCCAGATTTTCTTAGTCTCAATGTGGCATTAACCCTTCCTGTTTATTATAAAACCAAACAGGCTGTCAAAGTAGAGCGTATGTCAAAACTGCTCAGCTCTTTTAGAAAAAATTCACACGATATTTTGGTTGAGATAAAAAGAGAGATTCAAAGTGGTGTCACAGATTTTTTGGAATACAAAAAGAGAAAAGATTTGTATGAAAAAACACTTCTTCCATCAGCCTACTCTGCATATGAATCTGCACTTTCATCATACAAATCGAGTAAGGTGGACTTTTTAAATGTTATCAACAGCCTGATTGTATATATGGAGCTCAAGATCCGAAACGCCGAGGTGGTTTATAAGACTTATAAGGCAAGGGTCAGAATAGATGGTGCTGTAGGAGGACCTGCTGTAAGGTATAAAGACTTTTTGAGTCTTGGTAAATAAGAAAAAACAAAAAAATAGGGAGTAGCAAATGAATATTGATCAAAGATTTAGAGGATTAAAGGGTAAAAAGATCTTTGCAATGTTTGCAGTATTATTTTTTGTATCTTTTTTAGTATTTCTTACAAGAGACACAAAGGGACGTAAGAAGCAAAAGATGTATGTATGTAAGGGCGATGAGAGCATCATCAGACCAAAACCCGGTAAATGCCCCCTTGATGGAACACCTCTTGTAGAAAAGGATATTCTCGATGGTATGACCTTCACCTGCAGGATGCATCCTGAGGTCAAATCTAAAAAACCCGGGAAGTGCCCTAAATGTGGTATGTGGCTTGTCCCGGAAGACATAGTTAAAAAGGGCTCAAAGAACAATTCAAAAGAGATGAACAAGATGAAGTATCAATCTCAAAAGGAGGCAACAAAGGAGGGCAAACAGCTCTATACCTGCCCTATGCATCCAAGTTATATATCTGATAAGCCAGGGGTGTGCCCAATCTGTGGTATGACCCTTGTACCACTCAAAAAGGGTGAGATGGATCCAAAAAAGATAAAGATAAATCCCGTTGTTCAGCAAAATATGGGAATAAGGACAGATGTTATAAGGCGTAAGGATGTATCTCTCAATATAGATGTTGTCGGAATAATCGATTATGATGAAAGAAGACTTTATCATGTTAACATGAAACTGAATGGGTGGATTGAGAGGTTATTTGCAGATTATGAGAGTAGATATGTGAGAAAGGGGGAGGTGCTTTTTGAGTTTTACAGCCCTGAGGCAGTGGCATCCGAAGAGGAACTTTTAACTCTCCTTAAAGGGAATAATTCAAAAAGTCTCATAGAGGCAGTTGAGAGAAGGTTCTCACTATGGGACATCCCGGGTTCATTTATCAACAGGGTAAAAGAGGGAAAAAAGATAAAGAGGATTATTCCATACCGTTCTAAATATTATGGATATATAATTAAAAAGAATGCCTTTGAGGGTATGCACTTTAAAAAGGGCACAATGCTCTATGAAATAGCTGACCTTTCAAGGGTATGGGTATATGCAAGTGTTTATGAATACCAGTTGCCCTGGTTACAAAATGGTCTTGAGGCAGATCTTAAGCTCCCCTATTTCCCATCTGAGGTATTTAAGGGTAAGGTTGTATATATCTATCAATATTTAGAGAATAAGACAAGGACAGTCAGGGTAAGATTGGAGTTTAAGAATAAAGATCTAAAACTAAAACCAGGGATGTATGCTAATGTTACAATTAAATCGCCTGTTCAAAAGGGAGCACTATTTGTCCCAAGAGAGGCTGTTTTGAGGACTGGAAAGGCAGACTATGTCTTTGTGGAAATAGGCGAAGGTCAGTTTGAAAAGAGAAAGATAGTACTTTCCAAAGAGGTGGTTGATGAAGGATATATTGTAAAATCTGGCCTTAAAGAGGGGGAGAGAATAGTTCTGTCAGGCCAATTTATGCTCGATTCAGAGAGTCAGCTTAAGGAAGCAGCTATGAAGATGATGAAAAAGGGTCTTAAGGCTCCCTCTGGTGGGCATACTCATTGAGGAGAAAAGGTTATGTTAGAAAAACTTATAGATGCATCAGTACGAAACAGGTTAATGGTATTGATACTCTTTGCCATAGTTTCACTTGGTGGATACTATGCCCTTATTAAGACCCCTGTTGATGCAATTCCTGACCTGAGTGATGTTCAGGTCATTATCTTTACAGAGTACCCCGGTCAGGCGCCTCAGGTTGTAGAGGATCAGGTAACCTACCCACTTACAACTGCAATGCTTGCTGTACCCTATGCCAAGGTTGTGAGGGGATACTCATTCTTCGGAGTCTCTTTTGTCTACATAATATTTGAGGATGGCACAGATATATACTGGGCAAGGAGCAGGGTTCTTGAGTATCTGAATTATGTCTCAAATAGATTGCCACCTGGGGTCGTACCAAGACTTGGGCCAGATGCAACAGGAGTGGGCTGGGTCTATGAGTATGTCTTAAAATCAAAGAATCATGATCTTGCACAGTTAAGAACTATTCAGGACTGGTATCTTCGGTATGAATTGATGAGTCTGCCTGGTGTTTCGGAGGTGGCTTCAATTGGTGGATATGTAAAACAGTATCAAATAGAGGTGGATCCAAACAAACTACTTGCCTATGAGATTACTATCGATAAGATAAAGAGGGCTATAAAAGAGAGTAATAATGATGTTGGTGGTCGTCTGCTCGAATTGTCCGAGACAGAATTTATGATAAGGGGTCTTGGATACATAAAGGGTGTTAAGGATCTTGAAAATGTGGTTGTAGGTGTTAATAACAAGGGGACACCGGTTCTGCTTAAGGATGTTGCATACATTCACAAGGGTCCAGAACTCAGAAGAGGGCTTGCAGAGCTCAATGGTGAGGGTGAGGTTGTAGGCGGGATTGTGGTTATGAGATACGGTGAGAATGCAT
>CAYSBA010000178.1:0-3901 GCA_964429075.1 uncultured bacterium | reverse complement strand
GGATAAAAGTACCAAGATATAAGTGGACAGCAGGATTTTAAGACAAGGATAAGATTTATCTCCTATTTAGACAAGATGTACTTTTCCTGCGGTATGATGTTTATTGAGCATTTGATATATCTTCTACAGGCAATGGGGTTAAACCACAAGATAACAACAAAGATCGGCATTGAACAGGAGTTTGGAAAAAATCAGCAAGAAAGATAGAATATCTAAACAAAAATATCTTCTCAAAACTGAACAAAGAGCTTGTGCATATCCCTAAAAGGAGTCAATACCTATCCTATGGATTCTGCCTCTACTTTACCCCGTCTCTTTGATTCTATGTCCGTTTTTCATCTCCGTACCCAATACACGATAATTTTGCCTTATTAAAAATCCTATTCGCTAAGTAGAATATCTTGCTAATGTATCTTTTCTATATTAATGACCGTTAACTGATCTATGAAAAAATACTTACACTCAAAAACATTCAAAACACTTTAAAATTCTTCCAGATAGTGATAAAAAAATATGTCTTTATGGCTACAATAGGATGATACTATTTTTTACAGTTGTAATCTTTTTGTTATTAATCATATCAAATGATTCTATTTTAAGGGTTTGAACAGATGGGGTGAATGAGAACAGTTTTATAGGGAAAGGCCTTGGTTTAATTAGTACCCTTGGATGGCAGATAATAGCTGTTGCCTTTTTTATAAATGTTATCGGGCTTGTAAATCTTTATTCGAGTGTTGCAATCACAATTGGAGTTGGCGTTTTTTTCAAACAGGTAGCCTGGGTTATACTTGGTATGTTTTCAATGTTTTTTCTGGGTTTGTTATCCGGTAGAATAATAAAGAAGATATCGCCGATTGTTTATGTTATATCAATAATACTTCTTATCGTTGTCTTTGTTAAAGGTGTGTATATATCCGGTTCAAGAAGATGGTTATCACTTTTGTTCTTCAGATTTCAGCCATCTGAACTTGCAAAACTATCACTGGTCATGATGCTTTCATGGATAATTTCCAGAAAAAAGATACCTGGAGGTTTTGATCTTAAAAGATTGATTGTTCCAGGTATTACAATCATTATTCCATTTATTTTGATACTGATTGAACCCGATCTGGGAACAGCATCTGTGGTTGCAATGATAGGTATGGGAATGCTGCTTATACACGGAATAAAAAAGAAGACACTTATATTTATTTTTATAATCACTCTTATTGCAGGATTAGGTATATATAAATGGGGCCTTAAAGGCTATCAACGAAAGAGAATCGAGACCTTCTTGAAGTCATCAAATGATATCCTGGGGGCAGGATATCATGCTCGACAGTCAAAGATAGCAGTGGGATCTGGAAGATTATTTGGTAATGGCTTTATGCAGGGTACACAGACCCAGCTGAGATTTCTGCCAGAACAGTACACCGATTTTGCCTTTAGTGTTTTTGCTGAAGAATGGGGATTTGTGGGATGTGTGGTCCTCATTGGATTGTTTGTTATATTGATGGGTTCTATAATTCAGGTAGCACTTTTGCAGGAGGATATTTTTGGTTTTATGCTGTGTATTGGGATCCTGTTTATGTTTTTTATCCATTTTATGGTCAACATATCAATGACCATAGGGCTTGTACCGGTTGTTGGAATCCCATTGCCCTTTATAAGCTATGGGGGCACGACAACGATGACCCATTTTATTGGGCTTGGATTGGTACTGAATGCAGATTACAACAGACTTATCTACCGTCGATAAGCCTGTTAAGGGTGTTGCGAATATAATCTATTGGGAGATTGCCGGTTATCTGATCGAGTACCTTACCTTCTCTAAAGAAGAGAAGTGTTGGGATACTTCTAATACCGTAGTCAGTCGGGATTGATGGGTTCTCATCAATATTTAGTTTATAAAAATCTGCCTTTTCTTCAAACTCCTGAGCAAGCCTTTCAAGAACAGGAGTCAGCGCTTTGCAGGGAGAACACCAGGTTGCCCAGAAATCAATGACGACTACTCTATCCTGACGGGCTATGGCATCTTTAAAATTAGACTCGTCAATCTCTTTTAAAAGTTGTTTTGTATCTGTCATCTGCATTGTTGTTACCCCATAAAATAAAAAAATGGTTGCGGGGGTAGGATTTGAACCTACGACCTCCGGGTTATGAGCCCGACGAGCTACCAGACTGCTCTACCCCGCTGCCTGTTTTATACAAAAAAGGATTTACCTTGTCAATACCCTGCGCTTTTATATAACACTTAAGCCATTTGCATGGTCATTTAAATTGACATAAAAGGTCTACTCTGGTAGGGATGATTCAAATGAATTATCTAAGTATAATATTTCATTCAGGACCTATTGTATTTATGGTCCTTCTGATACTTATTGGATTTTCTGTAGCCTCGTGGGCAATCATCATCTACAAATTAATCCAGCTGAAGGCAGTAGATACTGCCTCTTCAGAATTTATAGAAAAATTCTGGCGTTCTTCAAGGCTCGATGCGATCTATAAGTTGGCAGAGGATGATCAGATCAGTCCACAGGCCCAGGTCTTTAAGGCAGCATATATGGAGCTTGTTAGATTGCAGCGCAGAGATAATGAGATAGAAAATCAAGGATCACTTAAGGCTGTCTTGAATAAAAAAGATATTATTGAAAGAGTACTCTCAAGGGCCATGTCGAGCCAGCTGGCAAAGATGGAAAAGTATGTATCTTTTTTAGGAACAACAGCAAGTGCAACCCCATTTATTGGACTCTTTGGTACAGTACTTGGAATAATTAATTCCTTTCATGAAATAGGCAAATCTGGTTCAGCCAGTCTTGCTGTGGTTGCTCCGGGTATTTCAGAGGCACTTATTGCTACTGCTGTTGGACTTGCAGCGGCAATACCTGCCGTTATAGCTTTCAATCATTTTGTTGCTCGAATCAAGGTAATAGAGGTTGAACTTAACAACTTTTGTAGTGACTTTTTAAATATCCTTGAAAAGATGAACATCTAATATGGCTGGATTTTCATCAAAAGGAACAAGAGGTACACTTTCGGAGATAAATGTAACCCCCCTTGTAGATGTCATGCTTGTTTTACTGGTAATATTTATGGTAACTGCACCTATGTTAAAGATGGGTGTGGATGTTGATTTACCAAAGGCCAAGGCAAAACCAATAGATTCTAAAGAGGATAAACTTGTTTTAACAATAAAGGCCGATCGTTCGATCTATCTTGGAGACAGAAGGATCCCTATCAAGGATTTAGAAACAAAACTAAAGACCAATGCTAAACTCAAAAAGGATAAAGAGATATATCTACATGCAGATCGTTCACTTGAATATGGTTTTGTTGTAAAAGTAATGGCCATTATCAAAAATGCAGGAATTGAAAAGATGGGTATTGTTACAGACCCACTTGGACCAGAAAAGAGGATTAGTAAGAAAAAAGGGGGGAAATAGATGGTCTCAACACTCGGTAAGTGGCTAAATACTATTGCAAAAAGGATCATGCCAGATCCCTTTGTGCTGGCAATTCTGCTTTTATTTGTGACCATAATTTCAGCCATTTTTCTTACAGACACAGATGTATTTAAGATTACTCAGCTTTTGTATGAGGGCTTTTTCTCTATAATGGCATTTACTTACCAGATGATATTTATCCTTGTAACTGGATACCTGATTGCATCATCCGATAGTGCAAAAGAGGTTTTTATAAAGATTTCAGCAATGCCTAAGACCGAAATCCAGGCAGTTATCATATGCGCTGCCTTTTCAATGTTGCTTGGATTGATAAACTGGGGACTGTCACTTATTGCAGGTGCCTTTTTGGCAAGAGAGATGTCCAGATTCATGTTGACAAGGGGCAAAAAGGTACATTACCCATTGATGGCAGCAGGTGGTTATCTCGGGCTTATGGTCTGGCACGGGGGGCTTTCTGG
>CAYSBA010000177.1:0-3938 GCA_964429075.1 uncultured bacterium | reverse complement strand
TATCAGACCTGATCCAAATACAGTTGACATGTTTGAATTAATAATATATTGAATGCTTGCCATATGAGGCGGTGTAGCTCAGTTGGTTAGAGCATGCGGCTCATATCCGCAGTGTCGGGGGTTCGAATCCCTCCACCGCCAGTAAGATTTGAAAAATAGTATAGTTAATCTTTATAAATGAACTTTTGGAGGTTGTAGATTATGGAAAAGAGTTCCGCCGAGCTTCTTAATGAGAACAAGGAGTTTGAAGAGTTTGTAAAGGCAGTTGATGCAGAGGTAAAGGTCCCACAGATAGATCAGATTGTTGAGGGAACCGTTGTGGACGTAACAGATACACATGTTCTTGTTGATGTGGGCTACAAGACTCAGGGGAAGATTCCTATCGAAGAGTTTATGCGTCATGACGGTACAATAGATGTACAGGTGGGTGATAGAGTGGATGTGTTGATGAAGACCTATGAGAATGATGATGGTGTAATAACACTTGCAAAACGTGAAGCAGACCGTATGAAAATATGGGATGAGATAAGCAGGATCTGTGAAAATGGCGACATTGTGGAGGGTACAATCATAGAAAGAATCAAGGGTGGATTGACTGTAGATATCGGAATAAAAGCCTTTTTGCCCGGTTCACAGATCGACCTGCATCCTATAAAAGACCCTGATTCACTCATCGGTAAGACCATGGAATTTAAGATCATTAAGTTCAACAGAAAACGCAACAATATTGTGGTATCAAGGCGGGCTATCTTAGAAGAACAGAGAGACAAACTAAAGAGAGAAACACTGAAGAAAATAAAGGTTGGTGCAGATATAAAAGGTGTTATCAAGAATATCACAGATTATGGTGTATTTATCGATCTTGGGGGTATTGACGGTCTTTTGCATATTACTGATATTTCATGGGGACGCATTAATCATCCACAGGAGATGTTTAACATTGGTGATGAGATTGCCGTAAGGGTACTTCATTTTGATGAGGAGACAGAGAGGGTATCTCTTGGATACAAGCAGCGTTTTGAAGATCCATGGAGTAAGGTTCACGAAAAATATCCAATTGGAAGTAAGGTTGAGTGTAAGGTGATAAGCCTTACAAACTATGGGGCCTTTGTGGAGCTTGAAGAGGGAATCGAGGGATTGATTCATATCTCCGAGATGTCATGGTTTAAGAAGGTACAGCACCCTTCAGAACTCCTTGCGGTGGGAGATATTGTAGAGGCAGTTGTGCTGAGTATTGATGAACAGGAAAAGAGGATCTCCCTTGGATTAAAACAGGCCGAACCATCTCCCTGGGAAAAATTACAGGAAAAATATCCACCGGGCACAAAGATCAAGGGAAAGATTCAAAATATTACCGATTTTGGTATCTTTGTAGAGGTGGATGAAGGTGTAGTGGGTCTTGTTCATATCTCAGATATAAGCTGGGGCAAACCACCGAAAAACCTTCATGAGCTGTACAAAAAGGGTGATGAGATTGAGGTGATGGTACTCAATATTAATCCTGATGAATCGAGATTTTCTCTTGGGATCAAACAACTTACAAGAGATCCATGGGAGGACGTGGAGAAGAAATATCCACTCGGCTTTGTGGTTAAGGGTAGGGTTAGCAGTGTAACAGGCTTTGGTGTCTTTGTAGAACTTGAGGAGGGTATCGAAGGTCTGATCCATCGTTCTGACATACTCAAGATTCGTAAAAAAGAGAATGTAAAGGTGGATTTCAAGGAGGGTGATGAGATTGAGGCACTTGTAGTCGGGCACGATCGGATGGGAAGGAAGGTAAAACTGAGTCTCAATGCGCTTACAGAGCAGAAAGAAAAAGAAAACATGGAGGAGTATCTTAAAAAGCAAAAGAGTACTGTTGCTCCGAAGAGTCCCTTTGAGGAGGCTATTGAAAAGAAGCTGAAGAAGGAGAGAGGTGAAGAATAATTCAAAGTCATTTTTTGTTGCAATAATTGGTTTCCTTGCAGGTCTCCTTCTGGCCCCATTTGTATTTATATTTTTATTCGCCCTTACATTTATGATTGTTGGTGCAACAGGTATTGTTGTCTCACCTTCAAGCAATCTGAGTAGTACGAGTCAGGGGGTAGGTGTTATTGAGATAAGGGGTATTATCAGCGACTCAAAAGACCAGCTCGCAGCTATAAAACGTTTTGAACAGGCCTCTAATGTAAAGGCTGTCCTTGTCAGGATAGATTCTCCTGGTGGTGTGGCAGGTGCTGCAGAAGAGATTTACAGGGCTCTTTCTGAGCTTTCCAAGAAAAAGCCTGTTGTAGCTTCGCTCGGTTCGGTTGCAACAAGTGGTGGTTATTTTATTGCTCTTGGTGCCGATAAGATCTATGCATCAGAGACTACCATTACAGGAAGTGTTGGTGTGGTAATGAATGTACCCGATCTATCTGGGATAATGGATGCACTGAAATTTAAATATTCCACAATAAAGAGTGGTAAGTTCAAAGATACCGGATCTCCTTTTAAGAGTCTTTCAACTGATGAAAAGGAATATCTTGATAGCCTTGTAAAGAGGGTCTTTGATTCCTTTCTTAATGCAGTCATAACAAGGCGTAAGCTGACTGAAGATAAGATAAAGATGATCAAAGATGGGAGGGTGTTTACTGGCAAACAGGCAAAAGAGATAGGACTTGTTGATGAGATCGGTACCGAAATAGATGCAATAAAATTCCTTGGTGCCAAGACAGGGCTTGGTCCTAATCCTGTACTGATCAGATACATCAAAGAGCCAAGGAACATCATCGAAGCACTATTTGGTACGAATCTAAAATCAAAGATACTCATCGGGCTATCTAATATTATAGATGCCTATAAACCATATTTCCTCTGAGGACAAGATGGCTTCATTTACAAGGTGGTTTTATCTGATTCTCGGTGCTGTAATTGCAGTGTTGCTTGTGAAATTTGCTCTTGATAATGCTACTCCTGTGGTCATACATTTTTTTGACAGAGAAACCGAGCCAATGCCCCTATGGTCTGTTGTCATCTTTTCATTTGGACTTGGCATTCTGTTTTGTATTCCCTATATAATCAAAGAGAAAATAGATCGATTTGTGATCCACAAAAGATTCAATTCTAAGATAGAATCCCTTAAAAAGGAACTGCATCTTTTTAGAACACAGCCAATTGAAGATGAAAACGGTCTGAAGGTTTCATCAGAAAAAACCAAAAAGGAGCAAAGTTAAATGGATGATATTCTGGGCGAACATCTCGGGATGATTGCCTGGATCCTTCTTGTTCTTTTTATTGTTGTCGGCGTCTATTTAATTGTAAAGTGGATACCAGGAAAACGGGACAGAGACCTGAAAGAAAGGCTTATTGAGGTCTTTATGCGCTCATTGAGTTATGTCCTGTCCAATAAAGATGAGAGGGCAATACAGGAGCTAATAGAGGCAGCAAAGATGGATTCGTCGAGTATTGAGACCTATTTTACACTTGGTCAGCTCTTTAGAAGGAAGGGTTTTCTCGACAAAGCAATTGCAATCCATAAAAATCTTGATATCAGGCTAAAAAAGAATCATCCTCTCAAAACAGAGGCACTATTTCAACTTGCACTGGATTACAGAACTGCAGGTATTTACGATAGGGCACTTTCCGTATTGAAAGAGGTGATATCAAGAGGTGATGGTAAAAGGACTATTGATGCCTATTTTTTGATACTGGAGATATATACGACTCTGAAAGAGGCAAAAAAGGCCGAAGAGATATCTAAAAAAATGGAACACCTACTTGAAGATCGGACTCTAAAAGAAAGACTTTCGTATTTGGTAACACTTATTGGAGATATATATATAAAAGAGGGGAAGGTTAAGGACGCAAGAGGTTGTTATAAGAGAGCAATAAAATTGAATAATCGGGGTGAAATGGATTATATTGGCCTTCTTGAATATGCGATAAAAAATAAGATCTGTCAGAAACCAGGAATATAC
>CAYSBA010000176.1:0-3951 GCA_964429075.1 uncultured bacterium | reverse complement strand
TTAAGTTGTTTTTGATATCTTTATCTTCTTGTATTTCAAATTCTTCTTGAGGGTAATTACAAACTATGATTTTGTTTTTGTACGTATAGATGCCATCTGATAGAATGCGATCCCTGTACAGGTAGGGGCTGTTTCGATTAGATGTAAAAATTGCAGTGATTTTATTTTTATCAATGTTATCTTTTATGATACATCCTTTTGAAAATTTTTGTTTGGTTTCATTATCAAGAAGATATGGTGTTTCCTGGATAATTGGAATAAAGGCTGGTTTTGTAGGTAAATCAGACCATGACAGATCAAGGCTTGTAGCAAAGATGAGGATTCCACCTTTACCATAGGTACGCCATAGAAGGATTGGTTGTCCATCCTGGGTCCTTAGAGGCATCTGAAATTTTGTACTATCCACATTGAATAAAAGGTATCGTCTTATCTTAATGAAAAAAAGCCCGGAAGCATCTTTTCTATCCAGCGATTGAAATGGCTTAAAACTCCAGTCAATATAGGCGGGTTGAACATATTCAAGCTCGCTTCCTGCAAGTCCTTTTTTGCCAAGTATTTTGATGCTTCTTACATTTATATTTATTCCTCTTTTTTCAAGTATTTTATTGATATCATCTGCCGAATTGTAAAAACCAGGTGATATAGTAAGTATAGTTCCATTTTTTACAGCATCCCAGATATTCTCAAGGATGTTATTGTCAAATAAATGTGGTACAAGCAGTATTATTTCATCAAATTTTGAAACATCGATTTCTTTTAGATCCACTGTCGATACAATTTTTATCTCAATAGGGTTTTTGGCTGCCTCTTTTATATAGTATGATGAGTCCAGGAATGGATTTGGAGCAGGATGTCCATTGACAACAAGGACCTTTTTTGTGCCACCACCAGTAAATACAAAAAATCTTCTTTCTCCAGGTGACGTACCGTCATCAAGCGTGATCCTTCCGAATATATTTCTGGCTGTTTGAGGTGGTTTAAATGTAAAGGTTATCTCTCTTTCTCCATTCTGTAACCTCTTTGAAAGGGAAAGATTATTATCTGTCTTAAGTGAGATTATATGTTGAGTTGATATATTACCAGATAGTTCTGCTTCAACCTGAATCATCCATACGCCCTGTATATACCTTTTATGAATCTTGACATCTTTTATATAATCGTTAATTTTTCTTTTCGGTTGATAGTCAAAGATCTTGATAGCTTTGTTTTTGTGATCTAATATACCTTTGATGACATTAGGATTTAAAGATTGAGGTGAATCAGTAAATACATTTATTCTGAACGAATTTTTATCACTGCCACTGAATCTGGTTGCAATATCCAGAATCGTTCTGTTTAAATCTGTAGATGGTATTTTGGGTTTAATCTCCTTGGGCCATCCTGTTTGGTTGTAGTTTACAAACATCTCCGGTAGTTCTCTGTAGGATAGGGTGGATATCCATACTGTTGAGCCTCTGTTTTTTAAAGTATTTGAAAGTTCTTTAGCCTCCTTGAGCATCTTTTTAAATACTTTATTTTTTTTTGTGCTTACAGAATCATCGATGAGGATAATTTCATTGGGATAAAAATCCGGATTATGATCTTTTTCTAAGTACTTAGATTGAGATGATAAAAAGGGTCTTGCAGCAGCGAAGATTATAAATAAAACAATCAGTGTCCTTATTATTAATAACAGCACATCACTGTGTTTTACTCTCCTTAAAAGTCTATCTTCTCTTTTAAGCAAAAAATGTACAGCAGGGAATTCGATTTCCTTTGCCCTTGCCCTTGTAATCAGGTTGATTATTATCGGCAGGGTTGCAAGAGGGATTAAGAAAAGCAGGTTCGGATTAAGAAAACTCAAGGATTATCCTTATAGCTCCTTTGACAGAACAAGTTCTTTTATTTTATCTCCTACCTCTTTTGTTCCAAGTTGACCTCCGAGATCCCTCGTTACCCAGCCTCTTTTTATTGCTTCTACTACGGCTCTTTCTATTGTATCAGCACCCTCTTTGAGTCCTATATATTCAAGCAACATCTGCAATGATAGGATTGCCCCCATAGGGTTGGCAATATTTTTACCGGCATATTTAGGAGCAGAACCGTGTATTGGTTCAAACATACTTGTTTGACCTGGATGGATATTTCCGCTTGCAGCAAGACCCATACCTCCCTGCAATTGAGCACCAAGATCGGTTATGATATCCCCAAACATATTGCATGTAACTATAACCTCAAACTGCTCTGGACGTTTGATCATCTGCATGCAGAGGGCATCAACATACCAGTGGTTTGCTTCTATCTCTGGATACTCCTTGGCAACCTCGTAAAAGACCCTCTGCCAGAGGTCATGTCCAAATCTAAGAACATTACTCTTGTCACTCATTGTTACTCTTTTTTTGTTGTGTCTTCGTGCGTACTCAAAGGCATGTCTTATGATCCTTTCAACACCCTTTCTTGTGTTGATATCTTCATTGATAGCTATTTCATCCTCTGTCCCCTTTTTAAAGATACCTCCCATCCCAACGTAGAGACCTTCGGTATTCTCTCTGAATACAATAAAATCTATATCTTCTGGTCCCTTATTCTTTAATGGACATAGGTCAGGGTCAAGGAGTTTAACCGGTCTTTCGTTTACATAGAGGTCTAATTTGAATCTGAGCCCCAGAAGGATATCCCTCCCATGACGCATATCCGGTATTCTTGGATCTCCAAGGGCTCCCAGAAGTATGGCATCGTATTCACTCTTAAAGACATCGAACATCTCCTCTGGCATGGTAATTCCGGTCTCAAGGTAATAGTCTGCACCATATGGAAATTCTTTATACTCTAAATCATAACCAAAGCGATCTCTGATTGCACATAAGACCTTGAGTGCCTCTTTTGTAACATCAATACCAATCCCATCGCCTGCTATAACTGCTATTTTTTTCATCGGGCATCTCCATCTATGTTTGAAAAAAGACTATAGACGAAAAATAATAGGTGTGTCAAATAGGGAACACTATGTTAATTGTTGTTCCCTGATTTGGTTTTGAATCTATCTCTATCTTTGCACCTATTTCATTGGCAATTTTCTTTACTATATACATTCCAAGGCCGGTCCCTCTGTCTAAAGGTTTGGTAGTGTAGTATGGTTCAAATATCTTCTGGATCTTATCCTCAGGTATTCCTATTCCATTGTCTTTTATACTCATAACAACATGATTGTTTTTTTGAAAAAAACTTACAGAAACTACACCTGTATCTATTTTTTCAGATTCCTCAATGGCATCTATTGCATTTGAAACAAGATTTGTAATAAGTTGAAGGAGTTTTGGCCTGCTGATCTGGATAAAAGGAAGATCATTACTAATATCCTTTTTGAGTTCGAACTTTTTTGTGGAATTTCTTGTCTTCATTTTGCAGATAACAAAAGCAATATGAATAACAGCAGTTAGGTCCTGTGGACCGAGCAGATTGTCGTTATCTTTCTGAATCCTTATAATATCATTGGATAGCATTGTTATCGATTCTGCTCCATCTTTAATATCTTTAAGAGCGTCAATTACTTCAGGATCTTTTATGCCTCTTGCAATAAGCGTCTCTAAAACGTTTGCAGCGTTTACCTTAATCCATGAGAGTGGATTTTTTAGATCATGAACAAATATGGATGTTGCCTTACCAATACTTGCAAACTTTTCCAATTGAAAAGCTGTCTCTTCAAGTAATCTGATCCTTGAGATGTCCATCAGATAGACAACCTTCTTTACTGAGTTAAGTGTTTTACAATCTGCATTTACATTAAGATCCATTGTTGTTACAATGTAATGGCTCTTTTTATGATCTCTTTTTAATTCAATGATTTTTTGCTCCGAATTCAAATCCAAAATATCTTTTTCTACTAATAAGCCTTTATTAATCCAGCTGTATAGTGTTTTATTGGAGTACATAATATCGTTATTGTTACTGATAAGTGCTGCACCCATAGGG
>CAYSBA010000175.1:0-3962 GCA_964429075.1 uncultured bacterium | reverse complement strand
TAGTGTAAACAGGATTATCTTAAAGGTTGGTACCATGGCACCAATAGCAGTTCCTATAAAAAAGGCAAAGAGAATTCAGATAAAGAGGGATAAGATTAAAATAATTTCAAGAAAGACAGAGAGAGTCAAAGTACCAGCCGGTATATTTGATACAGTAAAGACGACAATTCAAACATCTGCAGGTAAATATGATATTTGGACTTCAAGAGAGATACCTATATATAGTCTTGTTAAGATGAAGGGTAAGGATATAGAGATCAGACTCATTTCTTATGGGAAGGGGGCAAAACCGCAGCTGATAGAAAATGGCGGCACCATGGCACTGGATACGTTTCTCAACAAGGTACTTGGCAATGACAAAGAGGTAAAGAAGGATGATAAGAGTAAGGTCAAATAACAGGGCAACAAAGATTTGTAAGAATGCAAAGGGGCAGGCCCTTGTAGAGTCTGCTTTTGTGATCCCATTTATGGTATTTTTAATCCTTGGTATTATTCAGCTTACACTGATGCAGCAGGCAAAACTGATGACAAAATATGCAGCATTTTGTGCAGCAAGAGCAGGCATAGTTTTTAATGGTGATGTAGACAAAATGAAGAGGGCAGCATTTATTGCACTTATTCCGACCTTTGGAAGGGCAGATGATATCTCTCATATAGCTCAGACAGCTGCTCAGATGGCAATCATCAATGCTGTAACTTCAGCATTTGGTTTACCAATGGTTGATGTTGAGATAAAAAATGGTCCTGAGGACTCAGATTTTTCCAATTATGGATCCCATCTTGGTGGTAAACAGATAGATTTTGATGATATAAGGCCTGGTGTAAGAGACAAAAATATACTATCAGTAAAGGTTCGATATTTTTATGAACTAAAAATACCATTTGTGAATTTCATCCTCGTTGATATCTGGATTGTGCATCGGATTTTAAAAGACGTACAGATTTTTGGTATAAATTTAGGTGGTCTTTTTGTACCAAGTGGATACAGTGTACAGGCCTATTGGGGTTTTAGGGCACAACAAAGGAGCGCACTTATGACAACGATAGGTGCTGCGCTTGGTTCTATTTTACAACAGGACGCTGCCCTTGCAGTTGTACAACTTGCCAAGCTTGCACATCAATACTATATACCAATTGAAGAGACATATACCTTGAGAATGCAGTCCAACTGGATAAAACAATAGGTTTGATTTACCAGCCTTTGCGTGATATATTTAATCTGTGATCCCAGAACAAAAAAGATTTGATCTTGAATATATTGTCAATATACTTCAAAAAGAGGGCCTTATTGGGGATGAAGAAAAGACGGCCCTTTTTTTACAGGAAGATCGTATAAGGGCAAGGCTTTATAAGAAGTTAAAAGGGTCAAAAAGAAACCAGAAAAATCATATTTCACTGGAGATATCTCCCCTGGAGATTGTAGAGGAAATGGGGCTTGAAACAAAAAACAAAAGTGGAAAGATAGATCAGGCAAGGGTATTAAGACTGGTCTCCAAGAATCTTGGTATCCCATTTGTAGAGATTGATCCGTTAAAGCTTGATCCAGAACTTGTAACATCAATAATTTCAGAGCCCTTTGCACTTAAACATTCCATACTGCCACTCGGAGTAAAAAATGGTACACTAACACTTGCAAGCTCAAATCCATTTATTGATGAGTTAGTTGAAAACTTAGAAAAGATTACAGGATTTAAAGTAAATGTTGTCCTTGCAACCAAATCAGATATTGTAGGAAATCTTTCAAAATTCTTTCGATTCAGAAGATCTGTACAGCAGGCCCAGAAGACCGCTTTTCAGCATACTCAGCTTGGCGATCTTGAACAGCTTATAAAGATCAAATCTATAGATGAAATAGACGCATCAGACACCCACATTGTAAATGCAGTTGATTTTATTCTGCACTATTCATTAGAACAACGGGCAAGTGATATTCACATTGAGCCAAAGAGAGAGATTAGCAAGATCAGGTTCAGAATAGATGGTGTTTTACATGATATAGATAAGATTCCAAAGGTCGTGCACCTACCTATACTATCAAGGATTAAATTGATGGCAGGCATGGATATTGCTGAAAAGAGAAAACCACAGGATGGAAGAATCAAGATGCAACTCTCTGGCAAGGAGGTAGAACTTAGGGTATCAACACTCCCTACAGCATTTGGGGAAAAGCTTGTGATTAGGATATTTGATCCTGAGGTCCTATCCACAAATCTGGAAGACCTTGGTATGACAGATTCACAGCTAAAGATATATAAAGATTTTTTGAGTAGAAGGCATGGCCTGATATTAATAACTGGTCCAACAGGAAGTGGTAAAACCACAACTCTCTACTCAACATTATCTTTTTTGAATTCATCTCAAATAAATATAGTTACAATTGAAGATCCAATAGAGATGGTAATAGAGGATTTTAATCAAATAAATGTTCAACCAAAGATAGGCCTCGATTTCGCAGAATCATTGAGGACTATACTGCGTCAGGATCCAGATGTTATCATGGTTGGTGAAATAAGGGATCCAGAGACAGCAAGACAGACTGTTCAGGCAGCTTTAACAGGCCATCTTGTATTTTCTACTGTTCATACAAATGATACTGTAGCTACAATCTCCAGAATGATGGAGCTCGGTGTTGATCCACCACTGCTTGCAGGTACTCTTATTGGTGTTATTGCACAGCGTCTTGTAAGAAAAGTATGTCCATATTGTATAGACTATACCTATCTGACCTCAGACCAGATTTCACTACTCGGGTTAAACACAACTCCAGGTACAAAATTGAAGGTTGCCTATGGTAGAGGCTGTAGAAAGTGCAGGAACACAGGGTATTTTGGGAGAACAGGTATATTTGAGATATTGCAGATTACTAAAGAGATTGCTGAGGCAATAAAGGAAAGAAAACACTATCTTGATATTTTTAAGCTTGCAAGGGAATATGGTATGTCTACAATGAAGGAGAATGCAATTAAAAAGCTTGCAAGAGGGGTTACTACCTTTGAAGAGGTAATAAGAACCATATATGGGGCTATTTGATGAGTAATATCTGTATCATAGGTGGTGGAAGCTGGGGAACTGCACTCGCAATAGTGGAGTCTAAAAAACACTCTGTAAAACTCTGGGTTCATAATCCACAGCTGGCTGAAATCATGGAGAAAGATAGAGAAAATTACACCTATTTACCCGGTTTTAAGCTATCAGAAAATATAAAAGTAACAATCGACTTAGAGTTTGCACTAAAGGATGTGGATATAGTTTTAAGTGTGGTACCTACTCAATTTACAAGAGAGATCATAAAAAGTAATAAACGGTTTTTCAAAAAGGATCTAAAAATAGTAAGTTGTTCTAAGGGTATTGAGAATGATACCTATATGACAGTTACTCAAATTTATCAGGAGGTGTTTGGTCTATCTCATATGCACAATATCTCAGTGTTGTCAGGGCCATCCTTTGCCAAGGAGGTTGCACAGGGATTACCGACAGCCCTGACACTTGCCTGCAAAGACTACAGGCTTGCACGCTATCTGCAGGAGAGACTCAGCCTTCCGGAATTCAGGATTTACACATCTCTTGATGTATTGGGAGTTGAGATGGGTGGCGCATTAAAGAATGTTATCGCAATTGCTGTAGGTTGTGCAGATGGCATTGGACTTGGAATGAATGCAAGAGCAGCGCTTATTACAAGGGGTCTATCTGAAATGACTCGCCTCGCTGTAAGATGGGGTGCAAATCCTCTGACACTTGCAGGGTTAAGTGGTGTTGGTGATCTTGTGTTAACATGTACAGGCCATCTATCTCGAAATAGAACTGTTGGATTCAGGCTGGGAAAGGGAGAGAGTCTAAAAGAGATCCTTGGTGATATGCAGATGGTAGCAGAGGGCGTAAAGACATCAAAGTCTGTATATCAGATGATTAATATGTTGAGCCTTGATCTACCTATTTTATGTGAGACTTATAAGGTACTTTAT
>CAYSBA010000174.1:0-4051 GCA_964429075.1 uncultured bacterium | reverse complement strand
ATACCTACTACCGGGTCAAGCTTTATAGAATTAATGAGATTAACCATTCTTGATGGAGATTTATATGTAATATTAAAGTATACAGATATGTCACAAAGTCCTATGCCGGTTGACACATTAGATCTTTTAAGATTTGAAGCACCACATAGGATAAGGTAGGATAAAAATGACACAAAACAAAGGGAGAAAGGGCAAGATAAGCTTTGTTTTAAACGGAAGAGAGGTTGTATTTGAGGTTGAAGAAAATCTGACCTTGCTCGATATTTTGAGAGATAAGGCAGGCCTTACAGCTACAAAGCGTGGCTGTGGTAAAGGTGAGTGCGGAGCCTGCACTGTTCTTCTGGACAAAAGACCTGTACTTTCCTGCATATATCCGGCCCTTTTTTTAGATGGAAAAGAGGTTATAACCCTTGAAGGTCTAAATGATCTCAAAAGTAATATACTAAAAGAAAGCTTTATAAAAAAGAGAGCCCTTCAGTGTGGTTACTGTACACCTGCAATGATTACAATCGGTTTTACTCTTCTTCATGAAAAAAGTCTTGATATAGAATACATCAAAAAATCTATCTCTGGTGTTTTATGTAGATGTGGGGCATACAACAGGATTGCAGAGGCAATATATGATGCATGGTTAGAAGTGAGGGATAGAGAATGAGTGTTGGGAAAAGTTGTCTGCCCGATGGTATTCTGGATAAAGTAAATGGAAAAGCCATCTATACTGATGATATTAAATTAGATGGTATGGTCTTTTGTAAGATACTCGGGAGCCCCCATGCCCATGCGATTGTAAAAAGTATAGATTTTAGTGAGGCCCTGAAGGTAGATGGTGTGCTCGATATACTTACATCAGAAGATCTTCCAGTACCATTTGGTGTGTTGCCAATAAGAGAAGACGAATATCCCCTTGCGAGGCCGAAGGTGCGCCATATTGGGGATCATGTGGTTGCTGTGGCAGGAGTAACAGAGAGAGTATGTGAGGAGGCCATAAGAAAGATCCGTGTTGAGTATGAGCTTTTAAAAGAGATATCGAGTCCTGAAGATGGTCTGAAAGTGAAGGATGTACTGATTCATGAAGACAAAAAGGAGCATAACAACATTGACAAAGAGGTATATCAACTATTTGGTGATATAAAAAAGGCAGAGGCCTTATCAGAGGTGGTAGTAAAGGGACATTATAGTATGATAGGTCTCAATCACTGTGTTATAGAACCTCACGCAGCAGTTGCATATATAGATAACGATTCTACCCTTGTGCTTATCTCTACTACCCAGATACCACACTATGTTCATCGGCAGGTTGCGAAATGTTTGAATCTTCCTATGGAGAGTGTCAGGGTCATCAAACCATATCTTGGTAGTGGTTTTGGTGGTAAAAGCGAGATTTTTGCCCACGAGATTATCGTCGCTGCCTTTGCATTGCGTCTAAAAAAACCGGTTAAGATCAGACTGAACAGAGAAGAGATTTTTGCATTAAATAGGGGCAGACATCCCTATGAGATTGATTTAGAAATTGGAGCTTCCCGTGAGGGAAAATTGTTTTATATAAGATCTGATCAAACACTGGATGGGGGAGCATACGGTGGCTTTGGTGTTGTTACAGTCTATTATTCCGGTTCATTGCTTGCCGGACCTTACAAAATAGAGGCAATGGAATACAAAGGAAAAAGGGTGTTTACAAATAAACCTGCATGTGGGGCACAAAGAGGACACGGGGGAGTAAATCCACGTCTTGCCTTTGAAATATTACTTGATGAGTTATCAGAAAGATTGGATATGGATCCTTTTGAACTTAGATTGAAGAATCTTCTTCCAGCCAATTGTGAGACCATAAATAACCTGAGGATCACAAGCAATGGACTTAAGGAATGTATAGAGAGGGTCATGTCTGAAAGCAGGTGGAAAGAAAGATATAAGAATATGCCAGATAACTGTGGACTTGGTTGTGCTTGTAGCTGGTATATAAGTGGAGCAGCCTATCCAGTTTACCGTACTCAACAGCCCCATTCTACGGTGGATCTTGAACTAAAAAAGGATGGAAAAATACAGATCAGGACACAGGCTTCAGATATTGGTCAGGGTTCCAATACTGTTTTAAGACAGATAGTGGCAGAGGCAACAGGGGCAAGGTATGAAGATGTCAAGATCTATGCTGCAGATACTGCAAAAACACCAATGGATCTCGGTAGCTATTCGAGTAGGGTTACCTTTATGGCTGGAAATGCTGCTCTTATGGCATCTTTGAATCTGAAGAAAAGGATACTCGAGATGGCAGATTCAGCAGGATTAAAAGTTGTTGATATTAGAGATAGTAGTCTGCTGGACAGCAGCTATAAAAATGTAATAAGTCTTTTTGAATTTGCACAACTTATATCAGAAAAAGGTCTGAAACTACCGGTATCAACAGGGAGTTATAAGCCACCAAAACTTGGTGGCAAATATAGGGGCGCTGGTGTTGGTCCCTCCCCATCCTACAGCTTTGGAGCAGCTGTTGCAGAGGTAGAGGTAGATTCTATTACAGGGAGGGTATTTGTGAAAGAGATCTGGCTTGCTCATGATTGTGGAAAGGCAATCAATCCAGAGATGGTAAAGACACAGCTCGAAGGTTCAATGATATTTGCGGTTGGACAGGCGCTATATGAAAGGTTTTCATTCATTCAGGGTTGTGTGCCTGCAAACTCAGATATGCTTGAATATAAGATTCCTGTTGCAGCAGACATTGGCAAATTAAATCCAATAATTGTAGAATCAGTGGATCCAGAAGGCCCATTTGGTGCAAAAGAGGTAGGAGAAGGGGGAGTCCATCCAGTGGTACCTGCAATAGTAAATGCAATAAGCAGGGCAGTAGGGAAGAGATTTAGACATACTCCTGTAACTGCTGAGGACATTTTAGAGGCGTTGGGATGATTATACCAGATGACATCTGTTTTGTTATTCCTGATAATCTTGCGAGTGCCTTAGAATTACTTCAGGATAAAAATTCATTTCCCATAGCCGGTGGTACAGACTGTGTGGTTGAGATGAAAGTAGGGCTTAGAAGGGCAAAAAGGGCAGTATGGCTTGGCAGGATCGATGAATTGAAAGACTTTTATATAAAGGATAATAAAGTCTTTATTGGCTCTGGGACCACTCTAAATGATCTTTCAACCTTTAAAGATATCCCTATAGCAATAAAAAAAGCAGCCGCTTCTGTTGCATCTTTACAGATCAGATCGGTGGCCACCCTTGGTGGGAATATCTTTCAGTCTCCACGCTGTATCTATTATACCAATAAGTCAGAGATGATAAGAGAGGCTATAGGGTGGTGTCTCAGACTTAATGGAGATATATGCAGGATTGCGCCTGGTTCAAAGGTATGTATGGCACTTTACCTTTCTGATCTTTCAGCAGCATTATGTGCATTGAATGCAAAACTGCATCTTATTAGTAGTGATGGTGAAAGGATAATGCTAATTAGAGAGTTATACAAAAGAGATGGGGCATGTCCATTTAATCTAAAAAGAGGGGAGATTCTATATGGTGTTGTTGTAGAGGATATCAATTTAATAAAAGATTCAGGATTTTTTAAGGTGGCACCAAGAAGCAGCATTGATTTTGCAGCAACATCTGTGGCTTATGCAATCAAAGATGACCAAAAATTTCACAAGACCATTTCTTTTGGTATAATAGGTGGCGGAAGTATGCCTTTGTGGGGCGATTTTAGTATGGAAATGCCAAAAGAAAAGATAATAAAGGAAATTGCAAGAGGCTTTAAACCACTGGATAATAATTTTCCAAAGGCACGCTATAGAAGGATTGTTGTAAAAAGGGTTTTAAACCACATACTGGAGGAGATTGTTGCTACTTGATAACAGAGAGTATCAGAGGGTTGATGTTAAGATTAAGGTTAGATACACGTGGAATGATGTTCCACTATATGTCTATACAGAGAATATCGGAGCAGGAGGACTATTTATTAAAACAAATGAGCCACTGATGCTTGGATCAACCATAGATCTATCATTCAGACTGCCCGGTTCTCAAAAGGATATCAATGTAAAAGGTACCGTAGTCT
>CAYSBA010000173.1:0-4064 GCA_964429075.1 uncultured bacterium | reverse complement strand
TTATTATATTTTGCCAAATAACAAAATGAAAGATTACACCTTAGAAAGATTATTGCTTATAACAAAGGCACTATCTGATGAAAATAGGGTAAGAATAGTGATGGCCCTGCGAAAGGCTGAGTTGTGTATCTGTCAGATAGTTGAACTTTTAAAACTTGCACCTTCAACTGTCTCCAAGCATATGTCTTTACTTAAACAGGCAGGAATTGTGAACATGCGAAAGGAGGGCAGATGGGTATTTTACTTTATTGAAGAAAACCCAGAGCCTGTTGTAAAAAAAGTACTTATATGGCTTTCAGAGTCACTTAAGACATCTGAAAGGTTAGAAAAGGATAAACAGGTTCTGGAAGATATATTAAGGATTGATAAACAAAAGCTATGTCAGATTCAAAATCAAAGATAAAAATACTCTTTTTATGTACTGGTAACTCCTGCAGGAGTCAGATGGCTGAAGGCTGGGCAAGGCATCTTATTGGTGATTTAGTAGAGCCCTATTCTGCTGGTGTAAGGCCTGAAAAAATCGACAATAGGGCGATATTTGTCATGAAAGAGGCTGGTGTAGATATATCAAATCAATATTCAAAATCCATAGATGAAATTTCAGATATAGATTTTGACATTGTGGTCACTGTCTGTGACCATGCAAAAGAGATCTGTCCCACCTTTCCTGCAAAGATAAAGAATATTCATAAATCATTCCCGGATCCTCCTCTTCTTGCATCAAAGTCTAAAGATAATGAAGCCGCCCTATATCACTATAGAGTCGTTAGAGACCTCATTAAGTCCTTCATATTAGATTTAAAAGATGAAATAAATAAGATATTTCAAAATGAAAAGGAAAAACTATGAAAGACATTTCAAAAAGACTTTCCTTTTTTGACAGATACCTGACACTATGGATCTTTCTAACAATGCTTGCCGGTGTTCTAATAGGCTATTTAATCCCATCAATCACCGATTTCTGGGCAGGACTCTCTTCTGGTACCACAAATATACCAATTGCAATTGGTCTTATTCTTATGATGTATCCACCACTTTCTAAGGTAAGATACGAGAAGCTACCTTCTGTTTTCTCCAATGTAAAATTACTCTTTCTTTCAATTATACAAAACTGGATAATTGGTCCCTTTGTTATGTTTTTCCTTGCCATCCTACTACTTCATGACAGACCTTCAATGATGGTTGGAGTTATTCTCGTTGGGCTTGCAAGGTGTATTGCTATGGTGCTTGTATGGAACGATCTTGCAGAAGGAGACTCTGAGCTTGCTGCAGGACTAGTTGCTTTCAATGCACTTTTTCAGGTCTTTTTTTATTCTTTATATGCCTATATTTTTATCACCTTTTTGCCACCTCTTGTAGGTTTCAAAGGTGCTATTGTAAATGTATCAATACTCGAAATTGCAAAGACAGTGATGATATATCTCGGAATACCCTTTTTGGCAGGACTATTAACAAACATAATACTAAGAAAAATAAAGGGTAACAGCTGGTATTTTTCCAGTTTTATACCAAGACTATCACTCCTTACCCCAATTGCGTTGTTATTTACAATCTTTGTAATGTTCTCACTGAAAGGGCAAAAGATAGTAGAGCTCCCCATTGACGTACTCAGGGTAGCCATACCATTTACTCTCTACTTTGTCATAATGTTCTTTTTGACCTTTTTTGTTTCTAAAAAGATCGGTTCTGCTTATGAGAAATCAACAACAGTAGCTTTTACTGCTGCAAGTAATGATTTTGAGCTTGCAATTGCTGTAGCTGTAGCTGTTTTTGGAGTAAACTCCCAAGCTGCGTTTGCCACAGTAATTGGACCTCTTGTAGAAGTTCCTGTTTTAATTAGTCTTGTAAATGTAGCATTACATTTTAAGTCCACCTTAAAATTTCAAAATTGCTAAAATCCTTTCCACTTTTAAATCTTTTTTAAATATTACAAGAGTTGAATTTTTAGTAGAAACATATTTATTCTACATCTTTGACTTTTTTTGTTTTTATGAGTTATCTATGACCTTATGGAATTTATCCCCTTTCATAGACCACATATAGATAAAAAGGATATTGAAGCGGTATCAAAGGTCCTTGAGGCAGGCTGGCTTACAATGGGCAAAAAGGTAATCGAATTTGAACAGGCCTTTAAAAATTATGTAAAGAGTTCCAATGCAGTATCAGTAAATTCTTGCACTGCTGCAATGCATCTTGCCCTTGAGGCTATGGGTATTGGAGAAGGAGACCTTGTTGTAGTGCCAGATCTAACCTTCACAGCAACTGCAGAGGTTACCTTCTATCTGAAAGCAAGACCGATAATAATTGATGTTGATCCAAATACAGGCCTGATAGATCTGAACATGTTAGAAGATACTGTAAAAAAATACAAAATCAAGGCCTGTATACCAGTCCACTACGGTGGTCTTTTATGTAATATGGATGCAATTATGGACCTTTCTGAGAAGTATGGTTTTAAAGTAATTGAAGACGCAGCACACTGCCTGCCAAGTCAAATTACCTACAGAGGTCAAAAGCGTCCTGTTGGATCTATCGGTCATGTAACCTGTTTCAGCTTCTATGCAACAAAAACCATCGCAATCGGCGAAGGTGGAATGGCAACCACTGAGGACGACAAAATTGCAAATAGAATGAGAATAATGCGTCTTCATGGAATTGATAAAGATTCATGGAAGCGTTATACAAAAGAGGGTAGCTGGTTCTATCAAGTTGTAAGTCCGGGCTATAAATATAATATGACCGATCCACAGGCCGCACTCGGTCTGACACAACTAAAAAAATGTGACTGGATGGGGGATCGACGCCGTTATATAGCACAAAGATACATAGAAGGCCTCTCAGATACAGAGGGTATCTCAATCCTTCATAAAAAATGGCTAAACAGTAGTGAAATTCTTCACTCCTGGCATCTTTTTGTTATACTCATAGATCCTACAATTAATGGTGGCAGAAACAGATTTATAGAGGATCTTAAAAATCAAAACATCGGTACAAGCGTTCATTTTATCCCGCTTCACAGGCATCCTTTCTACAGAAAGGAGCTTAAATTAGACAGTAACAATTTTCCTGGTGCCGAGTATCTTTTTGAAAGGATTGTTTCTTTACCAATATACCCCTCTCTTGAGGATAGTCATATTGAATATATTATCAAAACCATAAAAGATTTGCTGCAATGAATTCACGGTATGAGGATATCCTAAAACGCATCATAGATATCGGTTTTTCTCTATGTGGTCTTATCGTTGTATCACCTATCTTTGCAGGCACATCACTTTTTATTTACATCACCTCAGGCAGACCAATTTTTTTTACGCACAAAAGGGTTGGTAAAGATGGTAGGATTATAGGTATATACAAATTCAGGACAATGGTTCGGGATGCAGAGAAAATGGGTCCTCAAGTTACAGCTTCTGATGATCCAAGAATCACACCTTTTGGCAGGATTCTGAGAAAGACAAAACTGGATGAGCTACCTCAACTCATCAATGTCCTTACTGGAGATCTTTCTCTTGTAGGTCCGAGACCAGAGGCACCAAAGTATGTAGAACTATTTAAAAACGAGTATAAAGATATCTTAAAAGTCAAACCGGGTCTAACAGATCCTGCAACAATAGAATTTATTGATGAGCAAAGCCTGCTTTCTGGATCTGAGAACCCTGAAGAGATGTATATAAAGAAAATCCTCCCTCAAAAGATCAAACTCTACAAACAGTATATAGAAAACCAATCGATAATTCTTGACTTTTTTATACTATTTAAAACTCTTTTGAGACTTTTTCGCTTTAATTAGGCACGTCGCACGATCAAAGAATATAGTCCCTTATCTATCTTCTTTTTACTGACGATCATATGACCATCAGCCATTAAACTTCTTGGCACATTCTCAATTGGCTCTCCATCATCGAGCAATACTTCCAAGATTTCACCACTCTTCATTGTCTCAAGCTTTAATTTTGCCTTAACATAGTTAATAGGACATGGGACATTCTTCAGATCTAATATTTGCATCTTGTTTATCTCTTTATTTTTATTATCCTGTTTGTCTTTTTGAACCAAAGTATTCT
>CAYSBA010000172.1:0-4077 GCA_964429075.1 uncultured bacterium | reverse complement strand
AAAGAAACCCTTGATCTTATGGAGCGTCTGCACAAAAAAAAGAGGCAGCTTGCTGATACAAAAGAGATAATTGAAAATGAAGATGACAGGGAACTGGTGGAGCTTGCAGCTTCTGAAAAAACAGAGCTTGAAACAGAGATAGAGACGATCAAACGGAAACTTTTGAATCTTTTGATTCCTCAAGACCCAGATGCGGATAAGAATGTCTTTATGGAGATAAGGGCCGGCACAGGAGGAGATGAGGCATGTCTTTTTGTAGCAGATATATTCCGTATGTATAGCCGTTTTGCAGAGAGGAAGGGGTTTAAAATAGAGCTAATGAGTTTAAGTAAAAATGAAGGCGGTGGTCTGAAGGAGGTGATTGCTAAGTTGAGTGGCAGGGGTGTGTACGAATGGTTAAAATACGAAGGTGGTGTGCATAGGGTCCAGCGTATACCAGAGACTGAGGCACAGGGCAGGATCCACACATCGGCAATAACTGTTGCAGTGCTTCCAGAGGCAGAAGAGGTTGATGTTAAGATCGATCCAAAGGATATCAGGGTGGATGTATTTCGATCTTCTGGACATGGTGGTCAGAGTGTAAATACCACCGATTCTGCTGTAAGGATCACCCACATACCTACAGGGATAGTTGTAACCTGTCAGGATGAGCGCTCTCAACATCAGAACAGGCAAAAGGCAATGGCAATCCTGAGGGCAAGGTTATATGAACTTGAGAAAAAGAAAAAAGAAAAGGAGGAGGAGGAGAAAAGGAGGGACATGGTCAGAAGTGGAGACAGGTCTGAGAAGATAAGAACCTATAATTTCCCACAAAACAGGATAACTGATCACAGAGTTCAGCTAACAGTATACTCACTAGACAGGATAATAGACGGAGAGATAGATGAATTTTTGAGTGAATTAAAACTTAGAATGAGTGGTGATATATCAAAATTAGTTGAGGAGATTGAAGAGATTTAAGAAACTTGACCTATATCTTGAAAAGTAGTTTTGTTTATGGTAGGTTGTGCAGAATTGTAAGGTGTGATTTTAGAGAAAAATGACTGACTGAAGGAGAGAAGGTATGGCAATCGTTACTATGAAGGAGATGTTAGAATGTAACATGCACTACGGTCATCGCAGTTGGAGATGGCACCCAAAGATGAAAGAATACATATATAAGAAGGTGGCTGGCATCCATATCATTGACCTAAGGAAGACATACAGGCTCTTTCATGAGGCATATGACAAGGTTAAAGAGATAACATCAAATGGTGGAAGATTTATCTTTGTGGGCACAAAGATTACTGCAAGAAAGATTATAGAAGAGGAGGCAAAAAGGTGTGGAATGCCCTATGTAAATTACCGCTGGCTGGGGGGTACACTCACAAATTTCAATACTATCACTTCGCGAATCAAGGTATACAGAGAATACTGTGAGATAGAAGATAAAGAAGAATTTAAGGCAATGACCAAAAAGGAACAGGCAAAGATTCTTAAGTTGAGAGAGAAACTAAGAAGAAATCTTGAAGGCCTTGTTGATCTCAATGAGGCACCACAAGGTCTTATAGTGGTTGACCCTGCCTACGAAGAGATAGCAGTAAAGGAGGCAATTAAGTTTGGTATTCCTGTGGTTGCTCTGATTGATACAAACTGCGATCCCGATCTAATAGACTATCCGGTACCCGGTAACGATGATTCAATAAACTCTGTAAAATTGTTCGTACAGAAGATGGCAGATGCGTGCATTGAAGGATCAGCCATCTATAAGACAAAGGTACAGGAAAAGGTCGAGGTAAAAGAAGAGAAGAAGGAAGAAAAAGAAGAACCAAAGGTAAAGGTGATAATAAGAAGGAGAAGAGGTACTCAAAAGAAACAGAAGTAATTGATGGTTTGGAGGTTGATTATGGTTACAATGGAACAGATCAAAAAGTTGAGAGAAAAGACAGGTGCTGGGATAGTTGCCTGTAAGAAGGCATTGGCAGAGACAAATGGTGATATGGAAAAGGCCGTGGAGATCCTACGTAAAGAGGGTGTAATTAAAGCACAGGAGCGGGCTTCAAAGGCATCTAATGAAGGTCTAATTGCAACATATAATCATTTTAATGGAAAGATTGGTGTACTTGTAGAGGTTACCTCAGAGACTGACTTTGTAGCAAGGACAGATGAATTCAAAAAATTTGCGGAGTCAATAGCAATGCATATAGCAGCTTATAATCCACGTTATATTTCCAGAGAGGATGTGGACAAAGAGGTCCTTGAAAAGGAAAGAGCGATTTATAGAGAGCAAGCCCTTAATGAAGGCAAGCCAGAAAAGATCGTTGATAAGATAGTTGAGGGAAGACTTGAGAAGTTTTACAGTCAGGTGTGTCTGCTGGAGCAGCCTTATATTGACGATGAAAAGATAGCCGTGAAGGATGCATTGGGTGAACTTGTTTCCAAGCTTGGTGAGAACATTCAGATAAAGAGATTTGTGAGGTTTGAGCTTGGAGAGGAATCTTGAGCGATCAATCGCCTTACAAACGCATCTTGTTAAAACTGAGTGGGGAAGCACTATCAGGGGATAAGGATTTTGGATTAGATGAGGATGCAATATCAAATATTGCACAGGAGATAAAATCTGTTGTAGATATTGGAGTTGAACTCGCAATTGTGGTAGGGGGTGGCAATATCTTCAGAGGGAGTCAGGCTGCAAAGAGTGGAATGGATAGGGCAACTGCTGACTATATAGGTATGCTTGCAACAGTTATAAATGCAATCGCACTTCAGGCTGCTCTTGAAAAGATAGAAATACCAACACGCATCCTTACAGCAATAGATTTAAGAGGAGTAGCAGAACCTTATATAAGAAGGAGGGCCATAAGACATCTCGAAAAGGGGAGAGTGGTTATTTTTGCTGCAGGTACAGGAAATCCATTTTTCACAACCGATACAGCTGCTTCATTGCGTGCAATGGAGATAAAGGCAGATGTGATCCTGAAGGCTACAAAGGTTGATGGTATATTCACATCAGATCCACTGATCGACAAAAATGCTAGGAAGTTCAACCATCTTACTTATATAGATGTTCTTAAAAAGGGCCTGAAAGTGATGGACTCCACCTCAATATCGATGTGCATGGAAAATAAGCTGCCAATTGTTGTATTTAATTTCTGGGAAAAAGGTAATCTGCTCAGGGTCATAAAAGGAGAGAATGTTGGGACGAAGGTTACATACAGGGAGGCTTAAATGTTTGATGAGATCATAGAAGACCTAAAAAGAAGGCTTGATGACTCTGTAAAGGCACTCATACATGACATTGCAAAATTCAGGACAGGTAGGGCAAATCCTGATCTTATAAAGCCTATTAAGGTTGATGCGTACGGTACCAGGATGCCAATAGACCAGCTTGCAAGTATGAGCGTCCCAGATCCAAGGCTCATTATACTGAAGCCATACGATAAGAACCTTATAAAGGCAATTGAAAAGGCCATCCTTTCTTCAGATTTAGGACTTACTCCATCTTCAGATAAGGATTTTATACGCATACCCTTCCCTGAATTAACAGAAGAGAGAAGAAAGGAGCTTGTAAAACTCAGCAAACACAGGGTTGAAGAGGCCAAAATTGCAGTTAGAAACATCCGCAGAGATACGATGGATAGGGTTAAAAAGCTCGAAAAGGAGGGAGTCAGTGAGGATGATGTCAGGAGGTTGAAAGAGAGGGTGGAGGAGGTAGTTAAAGAGGTAACTGAAAAGATTGA
This sequence comes from uncultured bacterium, assembly GCA_964429075.1. Lineage (GTDB taxonomy): Bacteria > CAYSBA01 > CAYSBA01 > CAYSBA01 > CAYSBA01 > CAYSBA01. Next base: position 358 of record CAYSBA010000172.1, on the reverse strand, counting down.
TAATATCTATCTCCAAAAAGAAAAAGAGATAATGGAGATATAGAGGGGTGGGTGAGGGAGCAAAAGAGGCTCTCCCAAATCATATTGCCATCATAATGGATGGTAATGGAAGATGGGCACAGAAACGGGGATTGCCGAGATATAAGGGTCATAAAGAGGGATCTAAGGCAGTAGAAAGAACGGTTCGTTATTGCGCACGGATTGGAATAAAGAACCTTACCCTTTTTGCCTTTTCTGAACAAAACTGGTCAAGACCCAGAGAGGAGATAAATGCCCTTTTTGGAATGTTAAAGGAATTTATAAATAAAAAGGCCGATGAAATCATAAAAAACAATATAAAAGTAACTATGATTGGCAG
>CAYSBA010000171.1:0-4091 GCA_964429075.1 uncultured bacterium | reverse complement strand
AAGGAAGAATAATATATACTTTTTCAGATTACCGATATGGGCAGAAAAAGATGTCTGTTATCAGGTAGCAAGAGAATCCTTTAACGACCTTAATCGATACCTCTCAATACATATCGGGAATAAGTATAACAATAAGGCAAAATTAACCCTGAAAAAAATATACAAAGGGGTTTATGAGCATCTAACCGAATTAATAAAAGACCCACATATCTCACCTGTCACAAAAATAGATATCCTGTTAAAAAGACTCAAATATGATCCGGAGTTCATATTAAAAAAATTGGATGAATATCACGATACCTTTATTCCACAAAAGAATGTTATAGTATCCGGGGTTATTATTGGCAACAGAAGCATTTATGACTTTTTACACAAAAAAAGGATAGGGCTTTTGGGCATTTTTACTCTGGATGGTGAGGTAGGGCTTTTCAGATCAAGATATTCCTTTGATTGTGAGGAATTCTCAAAGAATTTTCTAAATGGACCTGCCTTCTTTGCCTCACCCTACAGCCCATTTGAACGTTTTAAGTTTTTAAAAAAGATGGTATCTGAAAGAAATGCGCATGGAGTCATACTGACAAGGCCTGTTTTCTGTGATCCAGAGGGATTTGATATACCTCAAATTGAAAGGATGTTAAAAGAAGAGGGTATTCCTGTGTTTTCTATTGAAACCGATGTCAAAGATTGTAACAGAGCCTTTGATGGTCTTGAAACCTTTTTTGAGATGCTGTGATGGCAAGACTTGAGTCTTCAAAAAAACTTAAAGAACTGATGCTTACCTACTATCTTGAGGCCAAGAATGCCTCTTTCAATGGCAAAAAGATTGTATATCTGACTTCTGGTGCTCCTGTGGAACCTGTTTATGCCCTTGACATGATCCCAGTATATCCAGAGAACTACGCAGCAATGTGCGGTGCTTCTCATCAGAGTGCTACCCTTTTGAATGAATCAGCATCCCTTGGCTTTGCACAGGATCTGTGTTCCTATTCACGTACCGATTTTGGTGTACACAAAATAAACGGTGGCCCCCTTATGGGTCTACCAAGACCGGATGCAATAGTGGCAGCTGGGAATATATGCAGGACGGTTTTTAAGTGGTTTGGCTATCTTGCTGGGTATTATAAATGCCCATATTTCAGATTCAATATGCCCTTTTTACATAAAGGAATGATAAAATACGCTATAAGACTAACAGCAGCTCAAATGACACAATATATAGAGTTTTTAGAAAGTATTGCAGGCAAAAAGATGGATTGGGAAAGATTTATCGAAACAGTTAGGCTCTCCATAGAAGCCTCCAATCTGTGGAGACGCATCCTCGATACTGCAAAATACAGCCCTTCCCCAATAAACGCCTTCGATACATTTATACACCTTGCACCAATAGTAACTCTAAGGGGAACCAGGAGATGTGTTGAATATTATAAAACTCTTTTGAAAGAGCTTAACGATCTTATAAAAGAAGGAAATAATGTACATGAGATTAGACTTGGCTGGGACAATCTGCCTGTATGGTTTGCTATGCGCAAGCTAGGAGAGATGTTTTTTGAAAAGGGATCATCTATTGTGATAGCAACGTATACACGATCCTGGACTACAATGGAAAGGGATGTCGACCCCAATAACAAAAGAGATGTGTTTGAGGCACTCTCTGAGGCCTATTTAAAGCCCTATATCAACCGTAATCTTCAGGATAGGATATCAATCCTTCTGGATATGGTTAAAGAATTTAGATTAGATGGGATGGTATTTCACAGTAACAAAAGCTGTAAACCCTATTCAATAGGTCAATACTTTATAAAAGAAAGGCTTGAAAAACAGTATAATGTTCCTGGGTTGATCCTTGAACTCGATATGAACGATCCCTCAGTTTTTAGCAGTCAGGGGATAAAGACTCGTGTTGAGGCATTCCTTGAAACCATAAGAGGTGTTACATGATTATCATTGAGGATACCCTCAGATATGCATCTTTTATCTTAAGGTCTGGTGGAGTTGTGATCATACCCACAGAGACATTTTATGGTATTGCAGCCAGATACGACTGTGAAGAGGCACTATCGCGGATTGCAGAGATGAAAAAAAGGACCAATAATAAACCGTTCCCTCTGATTGCAGCTTCAAAGAGGCAGGTTAGAGAGATAGCGACTGATGATAGTTATAAAAGGGCTGAGAGGTTCATCCGATTTTGGCCAGCACCACTTTCTATAGTTTTTGATTCAAAAAAAAGATTGAGTAGATTTGTTGCAGCCAACGATGGGATTGAGGTTGCAATAAGGATAACCTCTCTTGCCATTACAAGATCTATTTGCAGGATGGTTGATGCTCCAATATGTGCCACAAGTGCGAATCTATCAGGAGAGAGACCTCCTGCTGTCACATCCTGCATCAATGATGCATTGATTAAAGCTGTGGACTTTGTTATAGACTATGGTACATTAAAGGGTTCTGAACCATCGTCTATTATCAGATTTAACAATGGGCGATGGTCTTTTGTCAGAAGAGGTGTTTTTCAGATAGAGGGGATTAATGATGAATAAAAAAGAAGTAATTAGACCTTTTAGAGGTGTACTGTACAATCCAGCAGTAGTTGGAGACCTATCAAATGTGATAGCCCCTCCTTATGATGTTATAGATACATCTTTTTATGATCAATTATTCGATAAACATCCAAGAAACTGTGTGAGATTAATACTTGCATCTAGGTCCTATTCATATGACATACCAGAAGAAAATTATAGATCAATAAGAGAAACCATAGAATTCTGGATGCGTGATAACGTACTTTTAAGAGATGGATCACCGGCTATATATGCGCTACAGCAGATGTTTGATCTGGATGGTGAAAAGATAAAAAGAAGGGGTATTATATGTGAACTGAATCTCAGTGTTAACGAAGATGGGATGATAATACCGCACGAAAAAACAATGAAAGGGCCAATAGAAGACCGTTTTAAGATGCTACAGTATGTAAGAGCAAACTTCAGTCCAATATTTTTATTGTACAGCGACCCTAAAAACAGGGTTAACAGACTGCTTGAGCAGCATCTAAAAGGGCCTGCAGAGATATTCTGCAAAATGGAAAACAATATTATAAATCGTCTATGGCGGGTTACAGATAAGACACTGATCAATAAAATAGTAGATCTCATAAATCAGAATCATGCGTTCTACATAGCAGATGGTCATCATAGATTTGCAACTGCCCTTCAGTTTAGAGATTTCGTAAAAAGAGAGGGGCTGGATTTTGGCGATTTCCATCTCTACACAATGGTTTATATAACCTGTATGGAAGATGAAGGACTCGTTATCCTTCCAATACACAGAGTTGTGCATGGTGTTGGACAAAAGGAATTTGAACAGGCTCTTGGATGTGCCAGAGACTTCTTTAAGGTAAAAAAGATAGAGAGGGCGATTCCCTCACGTGACCGCAGTGAGTTTATTTCTCATCTTTTTAGAGAATTCAAAGAAGAAAATCCTCTTTTCTTTTCCTTTACTCAGGATGGTATCTGGGGCTTTTTCAAAAACAACAATCAACTGGATGAACCTGCTGTATGCTTGCTGCATAACATATTAATAAAGAAATGTCTCAAAAAGGGAGATGAACAGAGTAAAAAACTAAGAATTTCTTATGAAAAAAATATAGATCTTGTATTCAGAAATGTCTTTGAATCTCAGGACACAATAGCATTCTTGCTCAAGGCCATAACCCCAGATGAATTTAAAAATACTATCTCAGCAGGCAAAAAGCTTGTTGAGAAATCAACCTTTTTCTATCCAAAACTGCCTTCCGGATTAGTGATGAGGATTGGATAATGATCAGCTTGATATGCGGGAACAGTACTCAAAATCTTTCATATCTTATTTTTTATGATCAGAAAAGTGTCATCTGCATTGATCCATCTACCTATGGAGATGCCATTTCAAAGATTATCGAAACTTCTAATCTAAATCTATCTCACATCTTACTGACCCATCTACATCATGATCACATAGCTTCAGCCTCTACACTACAAAATAGATGGGGTGCTGAGATTATTCATGGTAATGATAGATATTCAAAAACAATCGGAAGGGTTATTAAAGATAGATGT
>CAYSBA010000170.1:0-4106 GCA_964429075.1 uncultured bacterium | reverse complement strand
CACATAAAACAATAGGATTTGTGCCAACAATGGGATATCTGCATGAAGGTCATCTGTCCCTTGTAGATGCCATCAGAAAAAGATGTGACCTGTTGGTAATGAGTATATTTGTCAACCCCACACAGTTTGGCCCCGGTGAAGACTTTGACCGTTATCCTCGTGATATTGATCGCGATTCAGAACTTGCTGAAAAACGGGGAGTAGATATTCTCTTTACTCCAGATTCAAAAGATATCTACCCAGATGGTTTTCAGACCTTTGTAGAGGTGACCGAGATCACTCAAGGTCTCTGCGGGCAGAGAAGACCTGGCCACTTCAAGGGAGTAACAACCATTGTTACCATCCTGTTCAATATAGTAAAACCCCATCTTGCAGCCTTTGGAATGAAAGATTTCCAACAACTACGTACCATTCAACGTATGGTCAACGATCTCAAAATGGATATCGAAATTGTGGAGTGTCCAATTGTTAGAGAGCCAGATGGACTTGCAATGAGTTCAAGGAACATATACCTGAACAGAGAACAAAGGCAAAAGGCCCTTTGTTTATATCAAAGTCTCTGTAAAATAAAACAGCTCCATGACTCAGGACTAACTGAGGTAAAGAGGCTAATTGAAGAGGGCAGGAAAGTCATAGAAAAAACAGAGGGTGTTAAACTCGACTATCTTGAAATAAGAGACAAAATTACCCTCAAAGAGATCGATCTTTCTAAAAATGGGGTTGCTCTTGGCGCAATATTCGTGGACAATGTCAGATTAATAGATAATATCATACTCGATTGATATGGATCAGCAAAAAAGAATCCTTGCAACGAACAGAAAAGCAAGGGCAAACTACAACATCGAAGAGACTATTGAAGCAGGAATAGTGCTTACTGGTGGTGAAGTTAAATCTGCAAAAGAGGGTAAAGTTAGCCTCAAAGAGTCATATGCTGTTATTGAGAACCTTGAGGCCTATCTTGTAGGCTGTCACATTGCACAGTATAATAAAGATACACTTACAAGACATGATCCTCTCAGAAAGCGAAAGCTATTACTCAAAAAATATGAGATAAAACGACTCTTTGGCAAGATAAGCCAGCGGGGTTATACCCTTGTTCCACTTGAGTTTTATGTAAACAAAAGGGGTCTGATTAAGGTTTTACTCGGTCTTGCCAGAGGCAGGACAAAGATGGATAAACGCAGGATAATTATGGAACGTGAACAGAAGAGAATGATTGAAAGAGAGCTTAAGGAGAGGTATTGAATGAATTATATTGAAATCGAAAGATCCGCTTTAGATGGTGGTATAGATAAGGAAACGGCACTTTCTGTCCTCAATTGTAGTGAAGAAGAATTTAATGAAATACTGAAGATTACAAAAAATGTTACAGAAAAATTTTACTCAAAGAGGATTGATCTATGCGCCATAATTAATGCAAAAAGCGGGCTATGTTCTCAGGATTGTCTATTTTGCTCACAATCTTCAGTTTCAAAGGCAGAGATACAGAAATACCCCCTGATTGATCACAAAATGATATATAAAAGTGCCCTTGAAGCTGAAAAATGTGGGGCAAAAAGATTCGGGATCGTCACCGCTGGCAAATCACCTACCCAGAGGGAACTCGAAGAGATCTGCAGGGCAATAGAATTGATCAAAAAGAACCTTTCAATTGAACCAGATGCCTCTCTTGGAATACTGGACGAAAATAGGGCCGACATGTTGAAGGATGCCGGTCTTAAGCACTACAACCACAATCTGGAGACCTCAAGGAGTTATTTTAAAAAGATCTGTACTACACAGAGCTATGAAGACAGAGTCAATACGGTAAGGTTGATAAAAGAGCGAGGTATTAAGGCATGTTCAGGTGGTATTTTTGGGATTGGTGAGAATGATCAGGATAGAGTAGAACTTGCTTTTACACTTAAGGAACTGTCAGTAGATAGCATCCCCATTAATTTTCTCGTCCCAATAGAAGGTACCCCCCTTGCAAGGGCAAAGAGACTGAGTAAACAGAAGGCATTAAGGATTATTGCAATGTTCAGGCTTGTAATCCCCGATGCAGTGCTGAGGCTTTGTGGGGGCAAAGAGCTAATCTTTGGAGAGGATTTTTCTATGGCCATATTGGCCGGTGCTAACGCTACTATGGTAGGTGATTATCTAACAACAAAAGGCACAGGGGCAGACCTTATAAAAGATAGATTAAAATCATGGGGTTATGATGTATGAAGAGAGTTTTTGTAATTCCAATTATTGCTATTACAATATTTCTGTCACATTGTAATCTAATTTTTGCCAAAAGACATTCCAACAACGATGATAAACTAAGACTTGTTCTGATCATCAATCTCAGAGGCAATATACAGGGCTGCGGCTGCAATCCAGAGACTTCATGGGACATCTCCGGGATGCTAAAAAAGATAAAAGAGGCCAAACAAAAGATTCGTAGCACAAAGGTCTTCATTGTAGGTAATACCTACTGTGATAGGAGTAAAAATGCATACAGGTCAGATTATAAAAAGATTATTGATAACTTCAGTAGGCTCGTAGATGCCAAGATAATCCCGGGCAATCAGAAAAAGTGCCCATACAACGGTGATAAAATTGAAGAGATTGCGCCTTTCGGTAAAAACATACCTTTTAGGTTTTTCTATGTGGGTGAAAAAAAGGGCCTTGATTTTATCAGGTTGCTCAATAAAAAAGAGGGTAATGAAACCTGGATCCTGTTTACACCTAACGCGAGTCTGGCAAAGACAATTGTGAGAACAAACAGGGTCCCTCTTGCTCTTTTCCCGATAGATCAAGAGACAAAAGGTCCTGATGTGGAGGTAGTAGGCACATCTGGTTCAGTGGGGGTTCCAGATGCAAGTCTTGTTATCCTGGACATTATAAGGCCCTCAGCTGATGCGGTCTTTGTTGACAGACCCTATGTGAGACAGAGACGAGAAATCAGGATACTTAGCTTTGAAAAAGAAGAGCTCTTAGAGAAGATAAAACATACAAAAGACAGCAAGACATTGTTGTTTCTAAAGGACCGCCTGAAAAGACTAAACAGAAGGCTCAAATCACTGGGCTCAAAAAACAATATATCACTCCCAGAACATGCTGTTATCTTTAACATTATACCCAAAAAAGAAATATCTAAGGCAACAAACATCATTTCACAACAGATCCAAAAAATAAACAGAGAAATCTCAAAAAGGAGCCAGAAACTCTTTGACCCTAAGGTCTGTAGAGGGGAACCTTTCAGGGGTGCTTCATCCTGTAAAGGCTGTCACAAAAAGATTTTCAGATCCTACCTTAAAACGCCACACAAAAAGGCATGGGATTCACTGTTAAAGGTCAACAGAACCGGGGAGAAAGAATGTATCGGATGTCACACCTTAGGTATGGGAAAACCTGGTGGATTCTGTAGTCTTCCACCGCCCAAGAAATTTACAGGTGTCCAGTGTGAAAATTGTCATGGCAAGATATCAGACATAAATAGACCGCATGGTCATGTTGACGATTACAAACCTGTATGTATGTCCTGTCATAGTAGAGAGAAATCCCCTAAATTCGATTTTGAAAGCTGGAAAAAAAGGGTGCACCCAGTTGATTGAAAGATGAAGATCTCCATCATTAGCAATTCTCCAGAGCATACTACATCACTCGGTAGAATATTTGCACAAAATATAAAGGAAATGCCCCTTATTATTGCACTGTCTGGAGATTTAGGATCCGGGAAGACAACCTTTGTAAGAGGCGTTACACAAAAGCTTTCTGATATATCCTTTATGGGTAGTCCAACCTTTGCCATCACAAATGATTACGGTACATTTTTACATATTGATCTTTTTAGAATTGACGATGTAAAGGAGCTTGAGTCTGCCGGATTGATGGACATATTCCTTGAACCCGACTCGCCTGTCTTTGTTGAATGGGCTGAAAAATTTTCTGAGATCCTGATCTTTGATATCACAGTTGAATTTGAGGTGATTGATGAGAACAAAAGAAAGATACAGCTTACAACATCAGATAAAGGACTGTTTCACATCTTACAGAACATAAAAGAAGAATTTCTCAACATAAAATCAGACGCCTAAAAGGAAATGAATTACTTGTTTTGTTTTTTTATTGTAGAAAAG
>CAYSBA010000169.1:0-4110 GCA_964429075.1 uncultured bacterium | reverse complement strand
GGATGATATCGATGTTTCCCTATTAAAGAGTGATATTTTGTCGCATTTTATAGTGGTTTTTCAGAAGGGTTTTGTATGGAACCAGAAAATATTTTACAGACCACCCGGTGTTGTCCGATTCATTAATACAGGAGCTGATAAAGAGTGAAATATCAATCTGTGGGATCGATTTTTGTGGCATAAAAAGGCCTGAAGAACATAGCAGAACAAACATATACTTAAAGAAAAATCGCATTCTGGTCGTTGAAAATCTTGTAAATCTTGGTGTTATACTTGATGGGAAAAAATATAATAGGGTAGTTTTTTATACCTCACCTATTAAGCTTAAAGGTATAAGTGGATTACCGGTAAGGGTGTTTGCAGAGATAGCTTAATACTGGTATAAGCGCTTTGTTATGGTAAGTGAAAAATTAATAGTAGCATGTGATTTTTCATCAATTGAAGAGCTTGAGCTCTTTTTAAAAAAGGTCAAATACTGTGTGAAGTTTCTTAAAATAGGACCAATTCTGTTCATTAAATATGGTCCAGATCTTATAAAGAGATTAAAAGACGATGGGTATAATATATTTCTTGATTTAAAACTCCACGACATCCCTAATACAGTTGGGGGTGCAATAAAGTCCATGTCTTATCTTGGTGTGGACATAGCCACAATCCATCTGGGTGGTGGTAGAAAGATGTTGGAATATGCAAAAGATGCAAGAACTTCCAGTACAGAACCTGCGCTTGCAGGTGTTAGTGTCTTAACGAGTATTGATAAAGATGATGCCAGAGAGCTCGGATGGTCTGAAGATCCTGAAAAAAGAGTGATCAGATTAACAGAATTAGCTAAAGAGGTGGGGCTGGAATATGTAGTATGTTCTGCCTTAGAGGTGGGCATATTAAAAAAACGCTTTGGGGATATACCAGGTTATATTGTGCCAGGTATAAGACCAAAAGGATTCTCCAGATCCGATCAGAAGAGGGTAGCCACACCATATGATGCAATAAAAAATGGTGCTGATTATATTGTTGTCGGCAGGGCAATTACACAATCTGAGAGTCCTTTAGAAGTTCTAAAAAATATAGACAACGAAATTCAATCGGCACTTTCTGAAACATGAAAGAGTGGTCTGTAAAGGGATTCCATCCTGTACGACTTATCTTAAGAGAAAGGCCTGGCCAGGTCTCTAAGGTTGTTTTAAAGGATGGCGGAAGGTCAGGAAGGATAAAAGATATTATCGAACTTGCAGAAAGATACGATATACCGATTGAATTCAAAAAGGGTGCAGATGAGCCTTATATGGCCTATATTAAAGGATTTAATTACACAAGGTTTGATCGATTGTTAGATTCTGGTATTAAAAGGTTACTTTTGCTTGATAGAATACAGGATGCAGGCAATCTTGGCGCAATTGCAAGAAATGCGGCTGCCTTCGGTGTTGATGCAATAGTAATACCAAAACATAGGTCTGCAAAGGTGACATCTACAGTAATCAAACGTTCTGCAGGATTAGTATTTGTGATTCCATTCTCAATTGTAACCAATCTTGCACGTACAATAGACATCTTGAAAGAAAGGGGTTTTTATATTGTGTGTGGGGTTGCAACAGGTGGTAATCCCCTAAATAAGGTCAGCTCCCTGCCAGAAAAGATAGCCCTTGTCCTTGGAAACGAAAAGGATGGTATTAGAAAAGGTATTCTCAAAAGGGCAGATCTTAAAATCACCATCCCTATGAAATTAGAGGACACATCTATTAATGTCTCAAGTGCATCTGCCATACTTATCTGGAGTCTTTTTGGCTGAGGATACTTTTATTTTGGTAAAATTGAGGGTATATTTGTGTATAGTTTTTTACAGATAATATGACATGCAAAAACTGAAGATAACATTGATAGTTTTAATATTTCTTTATACAATGCTTGCGCCCTTTTTATACCAGAAATCATACGCAGATGAGCTCAACAACCCACCTCTCCCGATAGATGTGGAAGATGAAGATAACGGATTAGAGCAACCACCACTGTATCCTATTCAAGGATCGCAAAATAAAAACGAAAAGGGGATTTTGATACAGAAAAGACCACACAAAGAGGAATCTAATTTCTATTCTTTCCTGCCAGCACTTGATATTTCTAAACTACCAGAAGATGTACTTTTTAACTATGAAGCTGTAAATTTTATAGATTCATCATTGTTAATGGGTGGATTTAAAAAAGAAGGCACCTCAACAACAATGCAGCTCGATGCATCCATAGGTGCAGGCTATGAAAGAGCAATTGAAAAAAAAGACTATGGTTTTAGTCTTAAATCGAATGGCTTTGTTTCCCTTTTAAATCAAAAGCAGATGGATCTCTCTGGAGAGGTTTCAATAGGTCTTAATGGTACGATACAGGAGGGTGGGGATGCTCGATACTACCTTAATGATATCGATAAAGAGTTTTTTCTTGGTGCAAAAGACAGCTTTAATCTGATGTTTAGCACCGGAATATACAAAAGTTTTGGCACGTCAATTAATATACTGTTTGGAGCAGGATGGGGCAGGGTAATTGATTATTCAGAAAGTATCAGGCTAAAAAAGATCGATAACTTTTTAAAAAAAGAGGGAGTAATAAAACGCCATATCCCCGAAAATACAGGGTCCAGGATCCTTAAGGATTTCTATCTATTGAGAAACAGAATCGGTACACAGGACAATCTATTTTATCTTTTGAAGGAGCTCTATGACGATAACCTGATCTTTTTTGAACCAAAACCATCGCAGACCTATCCCATTATTCAGGTTCTGTCAGATCCATTGATCAAAGATAGACTTGATGGAATAATTCTCTTTGTGGGACCATTGATGGATCTTCAGATAAAGACTGAAAAAAACTCAAGGGGTGGTACCGGTCTTTGGGCCGGATACTACAGAAATCTTGACACAGATAGCTGGTTTGGAGCGACAGTGGATCTAAAAAGTTATTTTATAAATCCCTACAAAAGTGTTGATATCTACATAGCTATGGCCGGGGAATATCGCAGGTTTTTATATGATAAATACCTGAACAATACAGGTGTGCTAAAGAGCAGCTTCTATGCAGGTTATGGTAATTTTTCATGGGAAGATATTCTGTTTGATAGATATACCTATACATTAGCAGGAGCTGATCAGGATTATTTTTACACCTTGATTAATGGGGGGTATACATTCAGGATAAACGATTCATCCTACTATACAGTTGGCGCATATCTTGGCTATGCCAAGGCAGACAAGAGGGGCAACAATGATTCTTTGATATTTCTGGTCTATGGGAGGGCTGAACTCGGCGTATCTTCCGGCTCATATACAGATTATAAATGAGTTGAAAATAGGTTGATGAAAAGATTTTTGATCAAATTGTTTTTTATCTCTTCATTGTTTTTTATACTCACAATCCTAATCTGTGTACTGCTGTATTATAAATACATAATTCTTGACACACATTATGATGTTTCAAGAGAAACCATTTTAAAAAGGTTATATGGAGAGAGCCTTGTCTACTATTCAGATGGGAAGACACTCCTTGGTTCTCTTGCAGGAAGGGTCGATCAACATAGAAATTATATAACCTACGACAGGATACCGGGGCATTGTGTAGAATCTCTTCTTGCTGCTGAGGACTCAGATTTCTTTCACCATTTCGGTCTCAATCTGAAAGGAATTCTGAGGGCCCTTATTGTAGATCTTATACATCTTAAGATTATTCAGGGCGGAAGTTCAATCACACAGCAGACTGCACAGAATATCTTTGGATTGGGGAATTCTATCAAAGATAAACTGATTGAACTTATTTATACTCTAAAACTCGAAAGGAATTATACAAAAAAAGAGATACTGGAGTTCTACCTGAATCAGTTTCATGTTGTTGCAAATGCTGTGGGTATTGGTAACGCAGCAATCTACTATTTTTCAAAACCTGTAGAGCATCTCAACGAACTTGAATGTGATTTTATAATAGCCTCGGTTAAGGCACCACGGCTGTTTGATCCCTTTGTACAAGACAAAAGAATAAAAAAGATTCATATAAAAAGGGCAGTATCAAGGATAAAATATATACTTAGACGAAAATATGAATTAGGTTTTTTAAATAAGACTCAGTATAGATTAT
>CAYSBA010000168.1:238-4112 GCA_964429075.1 uncultured bacterium | reverse complement strand
GTATACACCAGAATATGTAGAGAAGTTGAGTGGGGTATCTAAAAAGGATCTTGAATATCTTGCAGAGCTCTATGGTAACAAAAAATACAACGTAATGTCATTCTGGACAATGGGTGTTAATCAGCATTCTCGAGGGACATGGATGAATAATTTGATCTACAATATACATCTACTTGTTGGAAAGATATGTAAACCGGGCAATGTCCCATTCTCCCTTACAGGTCAACCGTCAGCCTGTGGAACCTGTCGTGAAGTTGGTACATTTACCCATAGACTTCCAGCGGATATGTTAGTAATGAAAAAGGAGCACAGAAGGATTGCAGAGAAGATCTGGGGTGTCCCGGAGGGCACAATACCAGAAAAACCAACATATCATGCAACAGAGATGATGAGAGCGCTCGATAGAGGAGATATAACCTTTCTGTGGATAAATACCACCAATCCATTTCAGACAATGCCAAAGCTAAATAGATACAGAAAAGCTGCAGAGAAAGAGGGTAGATTTATTGTAGTGTCGGATTGTTATCCCACAAGAAGCACTGAGCTTGCTGATGTTGTTTTACCCAGTTCTGTGTGGGTTGAGAAGGAGGGGGCATTTGGAAACTCAGAGAGAAGGACTCAGTTTTTCAAGAGGATGGTCAATCCACCGGGTCAGGCAAAATCGGATCTATGGCAATTTCTATATTTTGCAAAGAAGATGGGGTATGAAAATCTTTTTAAATATCCAAAAGAAAAGTATCCATTACCAACAGATTACAAGGTTTCTGATGCTTCAGAATTGATGGGTTTCCACATTGAAAAGGCATTGTGGGAAGAGTATAGAAAATTTGGTCTTGGTAAGGGGCACGATCTTGCAGATTATGATACCTATCACAGAGTGCGAGGCCTCAGATGGCCAGTCGTCAATGGAAAAGAGACAAAGATAAGATACCGTGAGGGATACGATCCATTTGTACCAAAGGGCAAAGGGATATATTTCTACGGAAACAAAAAACATGATGGCAGAGCTGTAATATGGATAAGACCCTATGAAGATCCGGCAGAGAAGCCTGATAAGGAATATCCATTCTGGTTATGTACTGGCAGAGTCCTTGAACACTGGCATACCGGCACAATGACAAGACGTGTTAAGGAGCTCTATCGGGCATATCCAAATGCAACTGTATCAATCCATCCTGATGATGCTAAGAAACTTGGAATCAGAAATGGCGATAAGGTGCGTCTGACTTCAAGAAGGGGTTCTGTTGTGGTGTATGCTGAGACACAAGGTAGATTCACTCCCCAGAAAGGACTTGTCTTTGTTCCCTTTTTTGACGAAGATGTGATGATCAATGAAGTTACCCTTGATAGTTTCTGTCCTATCTCTAAGGAACCGGATTTTAAAAAGTGTGCTGTTAAAATAGAAAAGATATGAATATGGAGGTTAGGATGTTGTTTTTAATAAAGAGTGAGATTTTGGTTATAATAGCAATCTTTTTAATCACCTTTGGATGTTTAAACAGGGAGGTTGTCAAAAAGGAGAAAAAGACTCCTCAGGAGGCAGTAAAAGTTCCAGCTTTATTGGCAGATGGTAAGCCCGACATGAACAACTGGGATGCACCTCAGCCTGGTCATTCAAATGTGTATAATAGGGTATATTTTATTGCTCCGCCTGTTATACCACACAGTATAGCTGAAATGAAGATAAAAAGAGATCAGAATGATTGTCTTGGATGTCATGAAGAGGCTCAGGAAATAGAAGATGGGCATATTGCAACGGGTATACCCCAATCTCACAGGATAAATCCTTTTACCGGAGAAAAGGTCAAAGAGGGTGTGATTGGTATGAGGTATAATTGCATACAATGCCATGTGCCGCGGACAAAGTAATCTAACATCGTAACGGGGCAGGGTTTCTTCATCATGGGGCCATATAATGGCCCCTTTTTTATTGCCAAATTAAAAAGAGTATGATATTTATGTATTAAGCGACCTGTATGGGAGGTTGTTGTATATGGCAAAGAATATTGGTGAGATACTTTTAAGAGAGAATGTTATAACAACTGAGCAACTTCAGCTTGCAAGAAAACAACAACAGAAAGATGGCACAAATCTTGGTGCAAGTCTGGTAAAACTCGGATTTATAAAAGAGGGTGAACTTGCATCCTTTTTGAGCAAACAATATGGTGTCCCTGCAGTAAATCTTAGAAGTTTCAAGATATCTCCCGATGTTATTAAGCTTGTCCCAAAAGAGGTTGTGGTAAAATACAATGTTATACCTGTAAGCAGGGTAGGAAATACATTGACTATCGCCATGTCTGAGCCAACAAATATCAATGCAATCGATGAAATAAAGTTTATAACTAACCTGAAAATAGAGACTGTAGTTGCTCCAGACTCTGCAATTGCTGATGCTATTGATAAGTATTATGGGTCAGATACAGACAGTGTGGTAGAAGAAGAAAGCCTGTCTGAGCTGGATGAAGAGCTTGAGGATATCGATGTTGACATCCCGGATACCGGTGAGACCGACAATGTTCTCGATCTCGAGCATCTTGCAAAACAGGCGCCAATTGTAAAGTACGTAAATATGCTTCTGATAAAGGCAATTAAAGAGGGGGTTAGTGATATACACATCGAACCCTATGAGAAAGTGTTTAGGATCAGGTTTCGTTTGGATGGAGTGCTGCATGAGGTCTTCAGACCACCTATGAAATTGAAAAATGCAATCACCTCAAGAATAAAGATAATGTCAAATCTCGATATTGCAGAAAAAAGACTCCCTCAAGACGGAAGAATTAAACTGAAATTTAAGACGAAGGATGGCAAGGTAAAGGATGTTGATTTTCGTGTCTCTGTACTGCCTACACTATTTGGTGAAAAGACCGTCCTTAGAATACTTGATAAGTCGAACCTCAGGCTCGATATGACCAAGCTTGGTTTTGATGAAGAGGAGCTTGAAAAGTATAAGAGGGCAGTTCACTCACCATACGGTATGATACTGACAACCGGTCCAACAGGAAGTGGGAAGACCACAACCCTGTATTCATCCATATCTGACCTAAATAAGCCTGATGTTAATATTATTACTGTTGAAGATCCAGTGGAGTTCAATCTTGACGGAATAAGACAGGTGCAGGTAAATCCTGAAATTGGCCTGACCTTTGCCGAGGTCTTAAGATCTGTAATTCGTCAGGACCCTGACATACTGATGGTTGGTGAGATTCGTGATTTTGAGACAGCAGAAATTGCTGTAAAGGCAGCATTAACTGGTCATCTTGTTCTTTCAACGCTGCATACAAACGATGCCCCATCTACTGTCAACAGGTTGATCAACATGGGAATCGAGCCTTTTCTTGTTTCAGAGGCTTGTAGGCTGATAATGGCACAGCGACTTGTAAGAAAGATCTGTTCCAATTGTAAGGTTGAAGATAAAGATATTGATAGAGCCACACTTATAAAGATTGGAATTCCAGAAGATGAGGTAGACAGTATAGTAGTCTATAAGGGTAAAGGATGTGAACGCTGTGGCAATGTTGGTTACAAGGGAAGGATAGGTTTATACGAAGTCATGCCAATTACAAGTGCCCTGAAGGAGCTTATCATCGGTGGTGCTTCTGAAATAGAAATAAGGCGGCAGGCAATCAAAGAGGGGATGAAAACCTTAAGGATGACTGCACTCAATAAACTGAAACAGGGTCTTACAACAGTCGAGGAGGTTCTTAGAGTTACTGCAGAATAGTTAGATCCTTTTACATCCCTTACATTCAGGGAATTCATCACTCATTGTAACTGATTTCATACAATATGGTGATTTAAGGTACCTCTCTTTTCTTCTGCAGCCTGATATGGCCCTTTTTGATAACAGGCTGAGAAAGTAGCCAAGTGGACAGAA
>CAYSBA010000168.1:0-228 GCA_964429075.1 uncultured bacterium | reverse complement strand
TTTTTCAATAACAGAAAGGATGAGGAGTATGATTGCAAAAATAAAAAGAGTTGTTGATTTCGTTGATTTCGGATTAAAAAAGCCATTGAATGGTTCTACATCAAGGATAGAAAAATATCCGCTTATCAGAACAAGGGATACTACAAAGATTGCAAAATAGAAACGACCGTTCTTTAAATCTATGTTGAGCATCGATGCTCTCTTTGTTTTTGCTCCTCTGTTGAAAAG
>CAYSBA010000167.1:0-4144 GCA_964429075.1 uncultured bacterium | reverse complement strand
AAGGAACTCTTAATCAATTTCATTATTGAAACTGAATCGTTATGTTCACTATAGATATATTTCTTTTTACCTATCCCCACACCGTGCTCTCCTGTTATTGTACCGCCAAGTTCAATCGCCTTGTTAACGATCCTGTCATTAAAGATCATAGCTCGCTCCCACTCATCTTTGTTATTCTTTGATGCGGCCACATCAGTATGTACGTTACCATCACCTGCATGACCAAATGCAGCAACGATAAGATCTAATTGCTTTGCCTGTTCTTTTATAAATGATATCATCTTACCAAACTGTGATATCGGCACACATACATCACCAATTATGCATTCTGACTTGCCATAAAAGGACTGCAGAGCATGCCTTGCTTCTCGTCTGCAATCCCAGATACGATCCTGGTCGTTTTTGCCATATTCAATAATGGATTTTGCCCCTGAGTCCACAAGGACCTCTTTCAAAAGTTGAGATTCATATTCAATAGATTCACTGTTACCATCAAGTTCTATCAACAAAGTTGGCCTTTTTTCAAAGCCAAAATTATTGTAGTGATTGAGTGCATCTATCACAACATCATCGAGCATCTCAAGTGCAGAGGGTATGATACCAGTCAGAATTATGTTTGAAGCACACTGAGCTGAAATTGTATCGCTTTCAAAGGTTGCAGAAAAGAGTCTCCTTGTCTCTGGTAGAGGCCTTAATCTGAGTCTTATCTTTGTTATTAGTCCAAGAGTACCCTCACTACCAACAAACAACCTTGTAAGATCATACCCGGAGGAGCTTTTAAAGGCAGATGTTCCTGTGTTTATTACCTTACCATCAGCCAGTACTACCTCAAGTCCAAGGACATAATCTTTTGTAACACCATACTTAACAGAGCGCATTCCACTTGAATTATTATTTACCATCCCGCCTATAGATGCCACCTTTGCGCTTCCAGGCCCTGGCGGGAAAAAGAGGCCATCATGTCTTAGCTTTTTGTTTAACTCTTCATAAACAATTCCTGGCTCAACAACGACCTGAAAATCTGAAGGGCTATAATCTACAATCCTATTCATTGTCTGAAAGCTTATCACCAGTCCACCATGAATAGGGATCGGATTGCCTTCCAGACTTGAACCAGAACCAAAGGCCGTAACTGGGACTCGGTATTTTGCTGATACCTCAAGGGCAGTTGATACGTCTTGTGTGGTTTCTGCAACAAGCACAGCATCAGGCAAAACAGGTGTATGGTAGGATTCATCATGTGAGTGGTTCTTTCGAATAGATAATCCGGTTTTTATCTTATTCCCGAGCCTCTTTTTTAATTCCTTTATAAAAAACCCTTCTTTCATCTGGTTAACCTATACATTATTTCTATCACAGTCAAGCTAAGGGATTGTCGGAATATTACCACCCTTTGCAGAAGAAAAGAATGTCTTATATGCATCTATTGCTCTTTGGCTATCAAAGACCGCAAAGTGTCCATAATCAGGAAATTGTAAGAGCCCAGCTGTTACCTTTATGCCATTGTCCAGTTCCACATTACCTGTTACCGGTGGATCAACTGTCTTTATGCCTGCAATTGATGCAGTCTCTGGTATGGATGATACAGGCTCAACAAAAGGAATGTGTGCAACAAAACTGAGTGCTTCTGTAGTAAAGGGGGGTACATAACCATCCTGTAAACCCTCTGTCATCAAAAGATTATTCCCGATATCATAATCTCCTTTATGTAAAAAAAGATCTCCAAAATTTATGGGGTCAGCAGGGTCAGATACTGTCTGGATTACCATAAGTAGTGGATCGTACCATCCTAATTCCTCATCCTGCGGTATATACATAAGTGCTTTAAGTAGATCTTTTATTGGTGTGGGTTTTGTTTTATAGATAAGGGATTCTCCAAGCCCACCTCCACAGCCTGAAAGCAGTGAAGCCCTGATTCTGGATGACATGGCAATAAAGATTGAACCTGTAATTGACCCCTGAGAGTGTCCAAAGAAAAAAAGATCATGATCTGAAAGGGTATATTCTTTACCTTTTACAGCAATCTTTTTACCGGAGAGTGTCTTCATGAGGATCATGGATTCAACGGCTGATTGCAAAACATTGTACTTTGCGGCAATCGGATTATGATAATTAAAAAATAACTCTTCTGTCATCTCACTACCGGTTGGATTCCTCTCTCCATGAAGGGGCTGATCTATACCAGAAGCAGCGATACCAACATCTGATAGGTTGGTTGCCACTTTTGCCCTTATGTAGGTCATATAGTCGCCACCTGTGCCGTGGGCATATATCAAAAGTGGTACATCCTGATTATCTTCTATGTTTTTGGGGATTGTGAGCGCAAATCGTATATCTTCATCATGATCTATGATTGCATTTCCTTCCCCATCAAACTGAACATCCCCTCCACTGTCGTAGTATGGTGGTGTACCTCTTTGAAAGATCGGTATCTTAAACCTACCTTCTAGGACATACATATTTGATAGCTCTGTCGAAAGTGCTGGCTCACTAACAATCTCTGGCATAAAGGTTTCATCAGCAGTATAAAACATTGCTTCAGCATCTTTGGTTACATTGTAGGTCCTGAAAACAACAATATGGGAGATATCGTCTGGATCAAAGAGTGATGAAACAACATCCCATGCCTTCTGGTAATCTTTTAACGCCCCTTTGTTTAAATTTTCAGGATCCATATTATTGGATAATTCGTAGATCATATCATCTTTGACCAAATGATTCCCATAAACATCCTCTATTTTATTGGTAAGAATCAGTGCATGGAGTCTGTCTGGTTTCAGGACAAATCCCCTTGCAGGTGCAACTGCTAATACACCCTCTGGCATATAAGTACTAGCTGTTTCTTGATAATGCCATCTTATGGGTATCCTTGTTTTATCAACAATATCTAGTAAAAACATCGAAGAGATATCTGAAACACTTATTAACTCTGATTCTGGTAGCGTTGATGTGTCTATCTTTTCTGTAAATGTAAGATATATGGGTGCATAGGTTGAAAAGCTCGCCTCTTCTTCTATAATGTTTATATATTTTCTGAGTAATTTGTTTTCATCAAGATAGGGGAAATTGTGCATGTCAAGCCTTCCACTTTCATCGATTCGTGCAGAATCTGGATAGGGCATTGCAAAGAAATAGTTGTCTGATGGATCAAAGACTACCTCCGGCCCCTGTGGTCTATTATTCTGGGTTTTGCCACAGAAACCAAAAGCAAAAAGCAATATCAGACAGATGGCAAGGTTTTTTACCATCTATTGAACATTTACCCATATTGGATTTGTAAGTCCTGCAGGGAGGGCACCAAATACAGGATCCATACTCTGGTCCCCTGTTACAAGGACACAGTACCAGCTGTTAGTCTCAATGTTGTCCTGGTATGATAGGGTAAGATCGAGAGAGTTTTCTGAGTAGTCTGACGAAAGGATCTGAAAGGTCTCTAAGGGTTCACCATTTTTGAAGAGGATTGCCTCATTTACAGAGATCCAATCTGGTGCCTGAATGTGTATTGTTATATCAACAGTACCGTCTGTAGTTACAGTGTCACCTTCTGACTTATCATCAATACCTATAGTAACAAAGGGACCTCCCGACACAACTGCGCGTTGTGATTTCAGTGATTCCCACACCTGATTCAGATCGAGACCTGCCACATTGTCATCAGAAACCTTTACAAATGTCCTGCCAAAACCAGGGGGATTACCTGGTGCGTGACTGTCTGAGACACCAACAGCCGTTACTTTTATACCCTGATTCTGAAAGCTAAACCAGTCGTAAAGGACTGTTTCGATCATTGTTTGTGTATCTGTACTATTAAGGAGTTCAATTGCATCAAAATTTGTATCAAACACATCAGGATCTACAGAACTCATACCTATTGCAGGATCGTATTTTACATGATTGAGCAGTCCCTGACTACTCCTTGGATGATTTATCTGGATTACCTCTACACCACTTTCCCTGAGTTTTTGAAAGATCTCTGAGGGTTCCAGCATCCTCTGATATTCCATTTTTTCATTGTAGACCCACCAGTTTATAACCCAGTAACGACCTATATATTCTTCATTAAAGGGATAGGCATTCATATGACCATATATAGGGGATATTTCACATCCAGGTGCAGTCTTAATTATATTATTTAGTCTTAGTT
>CAYSBA010000166.1:0-4155 GCA_964429075.1 uncultured bacterium | reverse complement strand
GACTTTAAGGCCTTCAAACACCTCCACAGGACAAAGGTTGGAAGGATGGGGACGGATGAGCTTCATACAAGTTGGTTTAGCTGTTTTAAATATATATTGAAGATAAGAGAGGTATACTACGTATTCAAATCCGATTCAGATCCTGAATTTTTTAAAGATTTCCTAAAACCTCAGGACTATTATCACATAAAAAAACCGCTGCATAAACATTATGTAAAAAAGAAGGATTCCAACATCCTGGAATTATCAGAAGAGGAATACCGTAAAATCAAAAGATCCCTCATTGTTAAGATAATACTTCTTATTATACTCATTCCGCTGATATTATATATAGTGCTCAACAAACCATACATATCTTCTGTTGCCGAGGAGGTTGTATACGAACGTGAACCACAGAAGGCCTATCTTGTTGATCCATCAGATCTGGATACAGAGGTTCCTATCCAGTTTTCTGTTATTAGAGATAATGTCTTTGTGGGTATCGTGAAGGATGGATGGTTAGAAATCGATAGAAACCTGAAAAAACAGCAGGTACTAAGATTGTATAATAAGCTCAAACCAGAGGGGATAAGGATAATAAGGTTGTTTGATAACGAAAATAATCCTTTGCTCAGTGTGGAAGATGGAAGGGTGATCTTTTTCGATGAATCTAACAGGGAGGTAAATCATGAAGCAAAAGATTCAAATGAAAGTCAGTAGAAAGATCATGATGAAAATGCATGGTTTTACACTGGTTGAACTACTGATGACCATTGCAATAGCCGGTCTTATTGTATCTGTTGCCATACCCAACTATGAGTGTGTTAAAGAGAGAGAGTTTGATGTACTGGCAAAGACAAATCTATTCAAGATTTATATGAAAGAGGGCAACTATTTCATGAACAACAGCTACTTTACCGATTCACTCGGTAGTCTTTCACTGGATCTTTCTACAAAAACTGTTAGTAAGTCAGAAAAGCACTCTGATAAAGGGAAGCATATTGGAGAAGAGAACCATGAATATGAAAAGAAAGAACACAAATCAAAGACAACAACAATATATACAGACAATTATTATAAATACAACATAATACCAGTGGAAGCATATTCAAAGGGTAAGCTCAAAAAGTTTCTCTGTCTTGCTTCATTTACAGGGAGTGCATCGACATCCTGTTTTAATAAGACCTGGATGGTTGATGAAAATGGAAACATCTATCCTGGAAAACTCTATGCAATAGGTAAGAAAAAGGACAAAAAGAAGGGTAAAAAAGAAAAAGAAGAGAAGGAAGAAGATAAGGACAAGGATAAAAAGAAGAAAGAGCATGAAGATGAGGGTAAACACAAAGGACATGAACATAGCAAGAATAAAAAAGATGATGATTCCCAAAAGGATAAAAAGTCTGATAAAGACAAACACCACAATGATGACGAAAAAGACGACTGAAATATTATAAAACATGCAAAAAAGACAGTTTATAAACGAACTGAAGGCCGGTGATTCTGTAAAAGACCTTTTTATGGTCAGGTCGATGTCATTAAACAGTGGAAAAAACGGTAGCTATCTTGCACTTGTACTTACAGACAAGACAGGTGACATAGAATCTCGACTATGGGACATAAACAAAGACTACAGTGCACCCTTTGAAGTAGGAGATATTGTAGCTGTTGATGCAACAGTCACAGAATATCAGGGAAGGCTGCAGCTGAGGATCTACAATATAGAGAAGACAACAGATCAAGCTGACAGGAGTCATTTCTTACCGAGTTCATCTCATGACAAAGAAGATCAGTTAAACATTATAAAACGATCTATTGCAAAGATAAAAAATCGATATCTAAGACGCCTGGCAAGGGCATTTATGGGCGATCCTGAACTTCTGAAGAAATTTTCAGAGGCCCCTGCAGCAAAAAAACTTCATCATAACTACATTGGAGGCCTTCTCGACCATACTGTTTCTATCTTGAAACTTGTTGATACAATAACAAGGCTGTACCCCTTTCTAAATAGAGATCTATTAATTATAGGCGCTTTATTTCACGATATTGGAAAGATTGAAATGATAGACTATAAAAAACCTTTTGAGTATACTGAGAGCGGCAAATTGATAGGACACCTTGTTTCAAGTGCAATTATAACCGATCGCTTGATTCAACGTATTCAGGATTTCCCACAGGATTTAAGGACCCTCGTCCTCCACCTGATCCTCTCCCATCACGGGAGCTATGATGCAGGCTCTCCTGTCTTGCCACAGCTTCTTGAGGCATTTGTCCTTCATAGGCTTGATGAACTCGATGCACGCATAGTACATGTAAACCTCCTGACAAACGAAGGTGATAAGTCTTTTACCTCCTATCAAAAGATGTATGACAGGGCCCTGGTTACAAGAAGATGGATCGATGATGTTTTAAACGACAAAGACTCTAAAGAGGACTTTACGCTCAAAAATCCATCAATAGATTTAGAATGACACCTGTTGCCATATTTGATCTTGATGAGACCCTTATCGATGGTAACGCCGGCGTTATCTTTATAAGACATCTTTATTTTGGAGGTATAATAAAGGGTAGATACAGAAAGATAATCCCCATAGAGATATACAAATATATTACCGGTGCAATTGGTGAGGACAGGATGGTTGAGCTGGGCTCTGAGTGCCTTGAAGGGATACATAAAAAGGTGCTTGAGAAGGAGGCACAATTATGTTTCGAACAGAGGCTGCTCAATAAGATAGATCCTGCTATACAATCGATATTGAAAATACATCAAAATCTTGGTCATATTACAATCCTTGCCTCTGGTTCTCCAATCTTTATTGCCGATGCAGTTGGCAAGGCACTTGGGTTTGACTACATCCTTGCCTCAAGACCGATCATAAATGATGAGGGAATCTGTACAAACAAGATTGACAGACCTCTCTGTTATAAAGAGGGTAAACTACATCGTGTGTCTATGTTATTTGAAGAGCTCGGTCTGAGCAGGTGGTCAGTTACATTCTACTCAGATTCTCCAGACGATATGCCACTTTTAACCTGGGTGATCAATCCCTGTGTTGTAAAACCGTCAAAGGAGATGGAACTAATCTCAAGGAGAGAGGGGTTTTATATTATTGGCTAACAAATCAAAGATACATCAATTTCATATATAGCCAGTATATTGGATATGCCAAAAAACGCCCAAATCCTGCGATTATCAGAATAAAAAATATAAAAGAATATCGTTCAAGAAAGTGGTAGACGTTTTCAAAACTATCAGGTAAAAGTCCGAGCAACACCTTACTACCATCGAGTGGCGGTATCGGCAGCATATTAAAGACAAACAGTCCAATATTTATCAGTAAAAGCCCCTGAACGAGCACTGTAAATGCCTGATTATTCAGTATTGATTGACCAAAGATTAGAGAAAATATCTTAAAGATTGCGACAATAATAACAGCAAATAGCAGATTAGAGAGAGGACCAGCAATGGATGTTAGAAAGATACCTGTTTTCATAGAGATCTTCCTGGTAAATAACAGGGGGGAGATCGGTACAGGACGTGCCCAGCCTATAAAGGGGAATCCCGATATTATACCAAATACTGGAATAAGGATTGTACCTATCATATCGATATGGGCGATTGGGTTCAGTGTCAATCTACCGCTTCGAGAGGCTGTATCGTCTCCAAGGATATATGCCATAAGTCCATGAGAATATTCATGGACAGTTAGTGCAAGTATCATGGGGATTAGGTATTGTGGTATTTCAAAAAATACGTTCTGATCCATTAAACAACAGCCTACGGATTGATCTCCCAGATATAGCGATCACCCCTGTGGAGGAACACCTTGTGTTTAAAGTGAGCACGACCGGAAGCCAACAGTGTAATCTTGCCAGGGCGTATGAAAAAAATCTTTTTTGATCTTGCTTTTACTATTCCAAGATACTCCTTAGTATAACCTCTTGCCACATAGATCTTTACAGGATAGTTTGCCCTGTTGATGACAACAACCTTTGCAGTGTAACGGCCTTCGCTCGAATAACCTCTTCTGTGGTAGTGTTGAGGTACCCTTATAATACAGCCAGTAACCAGAATGGCTGTTATGACCAAAATGATGAATAAATAATACCTCCTAATCATAACATCTCAAATATAACACAGGCTTTAAAAGTTATCCAGTACTTATTTATAAATTAATT
>CAYSBA010000165.1:0-4156 GCA_964429075.1 uncultured bacterium | reverse complement strand
CTATACAAGATGTTATAGAAAAAATGAAAAAATGAAAGAAGAACGCTACGGAGAGATTGAAATAGAAAATGCAAAGCTGGAGAGATGGGAAAATCCTCACAGAGGTGTTGTATACGAGATAATGATAGAATATCCAGAATATACCTGTTTATGTCCAAGATCGGGTTATCCAGATTTTGCAACTGTAAAGATAAATTATGTTCCAAAAGACTACATTGTAGAACTTAAATCTTTAAAATTGTATCTGAATTCTTTTAGATCGAGATACATATCCCACGAAGATGCCTGTGGTAAGATTTATAAAGAGCTAAAAGAGTTGCTTAACCCAAAACGGCTTGATGTGGTGATGCACTTCAACCCTCGAGGAAATGTAAAGACGGTTGTTAAGTTTAGTACAGACCTTGAGAGGGGTGAGTGATTGAGGTTAACCAAGTATAGCGCCTCTGGTGGATGTAGTTGTAAGATACCTCTTGATGTTTTAACCGGTATATTAAACAGACCGCTTAAATCCTTAGATGATGCAGCAGATTTTCAGGTTGGACAGGAGAGACTCCTTCTTACAGTGGATTTCTTTTATCCTATGGTTGATGATCCCTATGTGTTTGGGAAGATTGCTGCATCAAATGCAATAAGCGATATTTTTGCAATGGGTGGAGATCCAGTATGTGCAGTAAATATACTTGGTACCCCACAGGACAATGATTTTCTTCTGGCATCTTCAAGGATTATAAAAGGGGCTGAAGAGCTGCTAAAAACAGAGGGTGTGGAATTATCTGGAGGACATACAATAAGGTGCGATCAACTCTTCTATGGCCTTTCTGTTGTTGGAATGATAGAAAAAAAATCATTTCGGATGGATGCCCTCAAAGAAGGTGACATGATAGTCCTTACAAAAAAACTGGGAACCGGTGTAATAACAAATGCAATAAAAAAAGGTAGAATAGATGAGAATATGGCAGAAGATGCCATTTTGGGGATGATAAGAACAAACAGGGTCGTAAAGAATATCCTTAGTTTTTTTAATATAGATGCGGCTACAGATGTGACCGGATTTGGTTTGTTAGGTCATCTTTATAGGATGGCAGAGGCCTCTGGTGTTGAATGTAGGGTTTTTTTAAAGAATCTGATTGCCTACGAACATGCACTTGAGTTGATAGGTGAAGGATATTTCCCTGGGGGTAGCAGAAGAAATATTGAAGCTGCAAAGGAGTTCTGCCTCAACCTTGAGGCAAACGATCCGCTATGTAGACTTGCTGCAGATGCACAGACATCCGGGGGTCTTTTGTTTGGGATCAAGTGTGAGTTAATTGAGGATGTCTCAAATAAATTAAGAGAAGATAGTATACCTTTTGCTGTTGTAGGGGAGGTTGTAAAAAAGAGCAAAAATCCCAAACTATTGCTGGAGTATTGAATCAATATGAATTTAGAAGGGGAGAGTAAAAGAGTCCCTGTCGTCCTTATTGTGGATGATGAAGATGGGCTTAGAAGACTCTTAACAAAGCTTCTAAAGAGGGAGGGTTTTAATACAATTGAGGCCCAAGATGCCTTTGTTGCCCAAAAAGTATTGTTGGAAGATAAAAACATAGATGCAATTTTACTCGATATTATGTTGCCAAAAAAGAGGGGTGATGAGTTTCTTGTTGATATAAAATCAATAGACCCTGATGTGGAAGTCATTATGATGACCGCACATGCATCTGTAGATGTGGCTGTACGATGTATGAAAGAGGGGGCCTACGATTTTATCATAAAGCCCTTTGAGTCAAATGAATATCTGGCCACTCTGGTAAAAAAGGCAATAGAAAAAACAAGACTTAACAGAAGGACAAAAAGATTAGAAAGGGCAGTCTCAAATCTTAGATACAAAGATTTTGTTACTGGTAAAAGCAGGATTATGTATGAGTTGATGTCAAAAGTAGAAAGATACGCACAGCTTGACTTTCCTGTATTGATAATAGGAGAGACCGGCACAGGCAAAGAGAGTATAGCAAGAATACTACACGACCACTCAAGACGGGCGGATAAGCCATTTATCACAGTAGATTGTAGTATCCTGTCAGATGAGCTGTTTGTAAGTGAATTGTTTGGTCACAAAAAGGGATCTTTTTCTGGTGCTATTACAGATAGGGTAGGTTTATTAAGGGCAGCAGATGGGGGAACTGTCTTTTTTGATGAGATTGGCGAACTCTCGTTGAACAAACAGGTAAAGCTGTTGAGGTTTCTTGAGGCAAAAAAGATACGGCCCATTGGTGAGAATATAGAATTTGACGTTGATGTAAGAGTTATTGCTGCTACCAATAGAGATTTAGAAAGGATGGTTGGTGAGGGCACTTTTAGAGAAGACCTCTTTTACAGGCTAAATGTGTTGAGAATAGATATGCCGCCCCTGAGAGAAAGGAGGGAGGATATACCAGAACTTGCCTATTTCTTTTCAAGAAAGGCAGGAATGAATCGATTTAGATTTAAGACTTCCACTTTAAAATTTATGATGAATCACAACTGGCCGGGAAATATTCGTGAGCTAAGAAATTTTGTGTTCAGGATAATTGCAGAGGGTGAAGAAGCAGTTTCATTTTATTCTAAACAGAGACAGCAAGATAGAACCGAAGATAAAAAGATCGATGAATTAAAAGGAATAATAACATTGAAGGACTATGAAAGGCTTGGCATTGCCATAACAATAAAGAAAACAAAAGGCAATGTAGAGGAGGCTGCACGAATTCTTGGAGTCTCAAGGAGTACTCTGTATAGATTGTTAAAAAAACACAGGATAAAGTATTAAATTTAAGAAAATCTCAAAATTAAGAATTATAAATAACCAATAATTACAATAAGATATGTATAATTTCTATTTTTTGTGTCAAAAATGATAATTTGTGTCTGAGCTAACTTTATGAATATTAAATAATATCAATAGGTTACATAAATCAAATTTGGCATTATTCTTGATCTCCTATTTCTGGATTTTTTGAAAGGAGATCAAGATGAAGAAAATAAAGACAATCATACATGGTTTGATCCTTACTGTTTTAATAGTTTTTTCAGCATTTTCTAAGGATAGGCCTGACAGGATGAAGCTTAATGTTGTCTCTCCACATTCTGATTATTTAATTCTCTTTGAAGCATCGCGCTGGGTGGCTAAAAGATCCAGAAAGATAAAAACTGTTGATAGAAAATGGAGTATGAAACAAGACTGTCTTTCATGTCACGATGGGGCTATAGGCAGGGATGTGTTCAGCTATTTTCTTTTTGAAAAGGGTTATGAGCAAATGAACGGTGGATCTAAGAGATCAGCAGTAAACAGAACGATCAACCATGATCATCCAGTAGGTGTTGATTATTATTCAGCCTATCTACGAGATCCAAGACATTATGTGGCGCCTGAGATGTTAAATAGTGAGATTTTGTTGCAGGATGGGAAGGTAACATGTGTGAGTTGTCACAGGGCAGATGGGACTGTAAGGATAGACGGTAATGCAAAAAGCAGACTCTGTCTTGCCTGCCACAAAAAATAATAATTAGTCTTGAGCTACTTATAGAATCCTCAATTAAATACCACCAATTAAGGCCATTTACCCAAGCTGGTTACATTATTTACATCCAATCCTTGCAAAGTATATCTCATTGTTTCCATCTCTGTCGTCAACCCAGATAACCCCGTATTCTTGACCTGTCCAGACAAGGGAGGGATCATAAGAATCACCAGTTGCATTTGTTATCCTAACATCCTGTCCTATCTTACTGCCAGATGCATCTATTCTTGCAAAGTATATCTCCCAGTTCCCATCTCTGTCGTCCTTCCAGCTAATTCCATATTCATTTCCTGTCCAGACAAGAGAAGGTGATGTTGATTTACCTGTTGCATTAGTGATTCTAATATCTGACCCAATCTTATTACCAGATGCATCTATCCTTGCAAAATATATCTCAAAATTACCTGAATATGCATCATCTCTATCGTCATGCCAACTAACACCGTATTCAGTTCCTGTCCATACAAAAGATGGCCCTCCTGAAGTCCCGGGAGTATCAGTGATTCTAATATCTGACCCAATCTTATTACCAGATGTATCTATTCTTGCAAATTCAAGCTGTTCACCTAAAGGTACTTCATAGCCATGCCATAGCACCCCATATTCTGTACCAGTCCATACTG
>CAYSBA010000164.1:0-4174 GCA_964429075.1 uncultured bacterium | reverse complement strand
GGTTATAGCAATGTGTGATACGATACATATTATTAATCACTATAGAGAGGTTGTATCAGATGGTCTTGATCCGATAGATGCAATCGGTCCAACTATGGATCAGATAAAAAGGGCATGTATCTATACAAGTCTTACAACTGCTGCAGGTTTTGCCTCTTTTCTGTCGAGTAAGATTGGACCTGTTAGGGATACCGGCCTGTTTTCTGCCATTGGTGTCTTGGTTGCCATTGGCCTTATACTCGTTATATTACCCATGGCTTTTTCCATTATCAAAAGACCCCCTGTTAATGAGATCTCCGCCGGGAGATTGCAATCTTTGATTGCTAAATTTATAAATATGGTTGGATATCTTGTTATAAATAAAAAAAAGACAATATTTGTATTTTCATTACTTGTTTTCGTAACCATATCATTCGGGATAGTCTCTTTGAAAAGGGAATCAAGTAACCTGAAATTTCTCAAATCTTCCCATCCACTGCGTATTGCATTTGATTACATAGAAAGGCATCTATCCGGTGCAACACCCGTTGAGCTATTTATTAAGATCAAAGGAGATGGCGATTTTCGAGATCCCCAGAGACTGAAGCTGGTCGATAGTATAGAAAGGTTTATGGTCAACAATATAAATGAAATACACTACGGTTTTTCTGTAGCAGATCTTATAAAGAGTATGAACTTCGAGCTACATAATAGAAAAAAGGGAACTCGAATTATCCCCTCCAGACGTAAAGAGATAGCAGAACTTTTTTTGACTCTTCAGATGTCAGAAGATTTTGATACATCCTACTATATTACCGACGATTTTAAAAAGCTAAGGATATCGTGTCGGGCAAAGGCTGTTGGAGTGGAGGAGGCCATTGAGGTTCAGAAAAAATTAAATGGCTATCTTAAAAGTGTATTACCAGAAGACATGGAGGCAAAACTGACAGGTATAGTGCCAATGTTTGTAAACCTCGATAAATATCTGTTTGATAGTCAGGCCAATAGTATCTTTACTGCAGTCCTTCTGATTACGATGATGATGATTTTAATGGCACGTTCGGTTGTGGTAGGTCTTGTCAGCATGATACCCAACCTTCTACCAATTACTGCCACCTTTGGCATTATGGGTATATTTGGAATAACCCTTAATGTTGCTACAGTCATGATTGGTTCTGTTTCCATCGGACTTGCAGTAGATGACACAATCCACTTTGTGACACGTTTTAAAAATGAATTTGCAAGGCTTAATAATTTAGATATGGCAATTGAAAATACTCTGAGAGGAACAGGTCACGCCATCATATTGACATCTGTTATACTCTTTTGTGGGTTTATGATCCTTGTGACATCGAGTTTTTTACCGACTATCTATTTTGGTCTTTTATGTGGTATAACTATAATCACTGCACTTTACGGTGATCTTTTCTTACTTCCCGTGCTGCTACAATTTATTTATAAGAAGAGAGGTAGAGGATGAAAAAGGATGTAAAAGTGGGTATTGCACTGGGTGGTGGTAGTGCAAGAGGACTTGCCCATATTGGGGTATTGAGGGCACTTGAAGAGCATGATCTTGCACCAGATATAATCTCAGGTACAAGTATAGGTTCAATAATAGGTGCTATCTATGCATCCGGGATGAGGGCACATAAGATTTATAATAGATTTAAAGAATTGATAGATTCAGATTTCTTTAAGAGTCTAAAAATCGATACTATTGCAATGGAAGGGGATGATCTTTCTGGGAGTATTTCTTTCAGTTTTAAAAGATTTGTCAGAATGGGTGTAATATTAACAGCATCACTCACCAGACAGTCTGTTTTTTCAGAACAGGAGTTTATAGAACTTATTGATTTTTTAATCCCTGACTTGAAGATAGAAGAATTGCAGAAACCCTTCTGTGCTGTTGCACTGGATATACTATCAGGGCAAAAATACTATTTTGAGACAGGATCACTTAGAGAGGCTGTAATGGCATCAAGCGCAATACCGGGCCTGTTTCCTCCGGTTGAGCTCGATGGAAAGAGATTTGTGGATGGTGGATGGGTTGAAAATGTACCGGTCTTTGCACCAGTACATACCATGAGTGATATGGTAATTGCAGTCGATGTCACAAATGAACTGGAAAATACAAAAGAACTCACAACAGGTTTCAATATCATGGAGAGGGCAAATTCTATAACGCGTCACTATCTAAAAGAGCTGCAGCTTTCAAGTGCAGATACCATACTGAGACCACCTGTTAGGGATATCAACTGGGCAGATTTTTATAAACTGGATGTTCTTGCAGACATAGGATACAAGAGTACTCTTGGCCATATCGACGAGATAGAAAATGCAGTAAAGGCACGTTATGCTTCTGCCTTTTTAAAGAGGTTCCTTGGCAGTTAAACTGAGCGTTTTATATCCAGGGCCTTTATCTTCTGCTGGAGTCCCTTTCTACTGATTCCGAGTTCTTTTGCTGTTTTTGTTATGTTCCATGAATTTCTTTCAAGGGCCTCTTTAATGATCTTTTTGGTTATATCCATCGTAACCCTATTGACAATCTCCTTAAGTGAGCTTTTCTTGTAGAGGTATTCTTTTACTGATGCAGTATCTGAAATATTTCGATTCTTCAGTGTAAGTATATAGTCAGAAGTTATCACATCTGAATCAAGAAAAAGGAGCACCCTTTCAGTAAAGTTTTCAAGTTCCCGTACATTTCCCGGCCAGCTGTGTGCCTTCAAGATCTCATAAACAGATGGCTCTACTTCTGGTACAGGCCTGTTCTGTTTTTCACAGATTATCTTTAAAAAGTGATCAAATAGTGGTGGAATATCTTCTTTTCGATCACGAAGTGGAATCATGTGGATATGGATGACATGCAGGCGATAATAGAGATCATCTCTAAAACTGCCATCTTTTACCATCTTTTCAATATCTTTGTTGGTCAGTGCAATAACCCTTGTGTCTACCTTAATTGTTTCTATACCCCCTATCCTTTCTATAGTCCCATCCTGTAGAAAATTTAATAATTTTACCTGCATATTTAGGGGAAGATCTCCGATCTCATCTAAAAGAAGGGTACCTCCTGTAGCAAGCTCTATCTTACCGGGTTTTGATATGACTGCGCCAGTAAATGCACCCTTTTCATATCCGAACAGTTCACTTTCTAAAAGGTCTTGTGGGATTGCCCCACAATTTATCTTTATAAATGGACCCTGTGACCTCCTTGATTTTAGATGGATTAGCCTTGCAACAAGCTCCTTGCCTGTCCCACTTTCTCCGGTTATCAATACATTGCTCTCACTCTCAGATATCCTCTCTATCAGGCTGATTATCTCTTTGATATGTGAACTTTTACCAACAAGGACGAAGGAATCACCTCTGTTATTGGATTGATTGATCTGAAATTTGCGTTGACTACCATGATATATTGAGTAAGCCTTTTTTATAACTCTTGATATTTCACTACTGTTGAAAGGCTTTTTAATATAATCAAGGGCCCCTGCCTTCATAGATTCTACCGCATTTTCAACAGTGGCAAATGCAGTTATGACTACAAAGGGCAACTGTGGCCTCTCGCGAAGCGATTCCTTTAATAGTGTTATACCATCCATCTCTGGCATTCTCATGTCGCTGATTACAAGAAAGATTGAGTAGTCTCTTTTTATTAATTTTAAGGCCTCCTTTGGATTTGTAGTTGTTATAACTTCATAGCCAAGTCTTTTTATCATATCAGCAAGGACCAGAAGCACATTCTTTTCATCATCAACGACAAGGATTTTGTTGCCATAATTTTTCATTTTAGCGAATCAAGAAGATTTCGAATATAGATTGCATCTGCTGCCTGTGGGTTTTGTTTGAGGTATTTCTTAAAAGATTCCTTGGCAAGGGAGTTTTTACCCATCTTCATATAACAAAAGCCTAATTTTTTATATATCCTGCTACGCGATGGATCAAAATCTAAAGCCTTTTTGTATTTTTTTAGTGCAAGGGAGATGTTTCCAGCAGCATAGGCCATATCACCATCACGTATAAGATTTTTTGCCTTAGCAGGATTGTATTCGACCCCTTTATGCGAAACAGACTTTTTGACTGATGCTTTTTTTGGTCTTATATGCTGTGTCTTTTTCTTAACAGCCGCATGTCTTTTTGATGATTTTAAAGAGACTTTTTTGTGTGTACCTCTGGAGGAGGTTTTAACCTCTTTATT
>CAYSBA010000163.1:0-4175 GCA_964429075.1 uncultured bacterium | reverse complement strand
ATAACGCAGAGGCAATTTTTTTTGATAACATTGAACCTCTATTGTATAAAGGGCAACACAGGAGGAATTTAAAATATATCTATGTATACAGTACGCACATTGATATAGGGACAGAAAGTATGAAACGTTTGATGAGTTTTGGTGCAAAAAAATATGTGGTATTTCTTTCTGAAGATAAGGATTTTCATGAGTTTCTGAAATTCAGTGATCTTACTGGTCTTGAGATTGGCTTCAGGGTAAAAAAAAGCCCTTCTGTTTCAGATCTAATTGAAAAGATGCGATCTTTGGGTCTACGTTGAAGAAAAAGGTAGTTGAAATAATAAAGAAAAGTATTGAAGCGGCATTGCCCAATGCACTTGAAAGGGGCATTATACCACAGGTACAAAGACCCCCAAAAAAGGAGTTTGGCGATTTTGCGACTCCCGTTGCATTGAGTCTTGCCAAACTATTAAGATCCTCCCCAGGGGAGATTGCCAAGATGATTTCAGAAAAGCTAAAAGAGTTTGATATCTTTGAATGGGTGAAGGTGGAAGGTCCTGGTTATATAAATCTTAAAATAAGATCAGATTTTGTCATAAGGGGTCTTAAAGAAATTTTTGAATCAGGGAAGGAGTATGGTAAAAACCAGTCTGTAGGTCAAAAGAGTGTCCTGTTTGAATTTGTCAGTGCAAATCCTACAGGGCCACTTCATGTAGGGCATGGAAGAGGTGCTGTTGTGGGAGATGTACTTGCGGCTGTTTATGAATGGTGTGGATACAGGGTAATCAGGGAATACTATGTTAATGACGCAGGACATCAGATAGATATCCTAAGAGATTCAATAAAAAATGCTATCTTGGAAATGGAGGGAAAAGAAGCACCACATCTGGAGGAATCATATAAAGGTACCTATATAAAAGAACTGGCAAGGCTCTACAAGGACTGTAATGAGTCTCTTCCTGTTTTTGCTGTATCTGAGATATTGGGATGGATCAAAAAGGATCTCAGCAAGTTTGGTATAAATTTTGACAGATGGATACACGAAAGCAGAATAAAAGATGCAGGGAGGCTCGATGAGGTCCTGAAGATACTGAAAGATAGAGGATACATCTATGAAGAAGATGGTAAACTAATCTTTAAAAGCAGGCTCTTTGGAGATGACAAAGACAGGGTGATGGTAAGGTCTGATGGCAGTCCAACCTATTTCGGAATGGATTCAGCCTATCACCTTGATAAATTTAAAAGAGGTTTTGATCTTCTGATAAATGTTTGGGGTGCAGATCATCACGGTTATATTCCTCGTATGAAGGCTGTAGTAGAAGCATTGGGCTACGATAGAGATAGACTAAGGGTCATCACTGTCCAGATGGTTAGGCTAATGAAGGGGAATGTACCTGTTACCATGTCAAAACGTGAGGGCAAATATGAATATCTAAGGGACCTTATCGAGGAGGTTGGAAGGGATGCAGCAAGGTTTATTTTCCTGACAAAACGAAACAACTCCCCCCTTGTATTTGATATTGAGCTTGCCAAACAGAAAAACATGGATAATCCTGTCTATTATGCACAGTATGGATACGCAAGGATCTGTTCTATATTGAGAAGGGCAGAAAAGGAGGGTTTAGAGCTGCCAGAAGAATTCTCAGAAGAATTTTGTAGTATACTTACACTGCCAGAGGAGCTTACACTTGCAAAATTTTTGCTCGAATTTCCCGATATACTTGACAAGGTCCAATCCACAGATGAACCACATCTTCTTGTATACTATCTTCTTGATCTTATTAAGACCTTTCACTCATATTATACAAAGTACAGACATACAGATCGGGTGATTGACAGTGATTTAAAAAAGACAAATGCCCGATTATTCCTTGTTGAGTGTGTAAGGATTGTACTCAGTAACATATTTGATCTGATAGGGATTTCTGCCCCCACGACCATGTAAAAAGGAGGTAATTATGGATAAAGAAAATCTAAAAGAAAAGATTGTAGAGCTAATAGAGAGGGCATCCACAAGGATTCCTGACGATGTCAGACGGGCAATAATAAAGGCAAAAGAGAGAGAACAGAATGAACGTGCAAAGGCTGTCCTTGACATCATTCTGCAGAACTGTCAGAAGGCCTATGAATACACAACGCCAATATGTCAGGATACTGGAAGTCTCTTGTTCTTTGTGGAGTATGGCCCTGATCAGGATCCCTGGGACATTGAAGATACTATAAAAAAGGCAACTGTTGAAGCGACACAGAGGGCATTGCTCAGGCCAAACTCTGTAGACCCTGTAACAGGAGAGAACACGAAAGACAATACAGGCAATGGTACTCCCTATATCCACCTTGAACCTAAAAAACAACCAGGATTGTTTATAAGGCTGATGTTAAAGGGTGGTGGCTCTGAAAATGTGGGGACCCAATACAGCCTGCCAGACAAGAGGCTTAATGCAGGCAGGGATTTAGAGGGTGTAAGAAGATGTATATTAGATGCGATATTTAAAGCCCAGGGTAAGGGATGTTCTCCTGGTGTTGTAGGTGTGTGTATTGGTGGTGACAGGGCAACTTCATATATTGAGAGTAAATTGCAATTGCTAAGACCATTAGACGACAAAAATCCAGATCCTGTATTAGCAGAGCTTGAAACAAGGATACTGAAAGAGGCCAATGAGCTTGGAATTGGCCCAATGGGATTTGGTGGGAATACTACCCTACTTGGTGTAAAGATAGGGAAGAGAAACAGGGTTCCAGCCTCATTCTTTGTTACAGTAAGCTACATGTGCTGGGCATATAGAAAGGCATCGTTGAGCATAAGCCCAGAAGGTAGTTTCCAATTTATTTAAAGGAGAGATTGTCATGATAAGGTTAGAAGTTCCAATAAAGGAGGATCAAATAAGGAAACTCAAGGTTGGTGATATGGTTGCACTTAGTGGAATAATAGTTACTGCTCGTGATGCTGCTCACAAATTTATGTTTAATAATGATTTTAAAGAGATAAAGGAATACCTGAAAGATGGTGTAATATATCACTGTGGCCCAATTGTAAAAAAAGATAAAAACAGATGGAAGTTTGTTGCAGCAGGACCAACAACAAGCATAAGAGAGGAGATTTATCAGGGAAAAATAATAAAGGATTATGGTCTGAGAGGCGTTATTGGAAAGGGTGGTATGGGAGAGAACACATCTTCTGCACTTAAGGAGTATGGTGCAGTATATTTTCATGCTGTGGGTGGTGCAGCTGTAGTACTTGCCTCATGTGTTAAGGAGGTTATTACAGTTTTTAAATATGATGAGTTTGGACCACCTGAGGCCATGTGGGTGATACGGGTTGAAGACTTTCCGTTGATCGTGACAATGGACAGTCATGGTAATAGTCTGCATAGAGAGGTTGAAGATAGATCTTTAGAAAATCTCAGAAGACTTCTGGAGAAATAGTTGTATACAACTGGTAAAAGTGAAATAGACCGCAAACTAAAAAGGTTTCTTCTTGATCTGGGTGCAAAGGATAGAGATTATCTCTTTGAAATACTTGTAACCGTCTACAAATTGATCATGGATGGGACAAGGGAGAAGGATTTAAGAATACTAAATATGGCTCTTAAAGAGCTGCGTTACGGTTTTAAGATATTTGAGCCCTACAGTAGTAAGAGGAAGGTTTCAATCTTTGGCTCTTCAAGGGCTGAAAAAAATTCCACGGCATATAGGCTGGCAAAGGATTTTGCACAGCGGATAAGACAGGAGGGCTTTATGGTCATAACAGGTGCAGGGGAGGGGGTCATGGCTGGAGCTCAAGAGGGAGCAGGGAGGGAGGATAGCTTTGGTCTTAATATCCTGATACCCGGTTTGCAGAGGGTCAATTCCACAATTGATGGTGATAAAAAGTTGATTAACTTTTACTATTTTTTTACACGAAAGCTCATGTTTGTAAAGGAATCTGACGCCTTCTGTATGTTGCCCGGTGGTTATGGCACCTTTGATGAGACCTTTGAGGTTCTGACACTACTGCAGACCGGAAAATGCGATCCAAAGCCTGTTGTTCTTCTTGATGATGGTACAGGTTTCTGGCATGGCTGGCTTGATTATTTTAAAAATACTGTTGTATCAAGGGGTTATGTCTATGAGGATGAGCTCGTTTTGTTTAGATGTGTAGAAGATGTAAAAAGTGCAGTAGATGAGATTTTGAGATTCTATAGAAGGTATCATTC
>CAYSBA010000162.1:0-4184 GCA_964429075.1 uncultured bacterium | reverse complement strand
CCTTTACTCTTGATATAAATAGTAGTTGTATTGTAAATCTCGGCCAAGTATCATTTTTTATAAGGTATATTAAAAAACCAACAAAATTTGTCTCCCCCTTCTGGGAAAATTTTGATTTTGAATTTGCAAGGATTCTTTCAATCTCCTTTATTGCACATGCTGCTTTGATTTTGGCCCTGGTCCTTACCCCAAAAGAGCGTATACAGCTTGAAGAAGACCTATTTAAGAATCCTAACAGGTTCGCAAAGCTAATTATTGAGCCAAAGAAAAAGGAAAAGAAAAAGAAATTGTTTGATCTGTCTGGTAAGAAAGGTGGAGGCAAGCATAAAGGAAAAGAGGGAAAATTTGGTAAAAAGAAGGGTGATAAAAAGAAGGCTCTTCCGAGTAAACCTGGTGCTCAGGTGGTAGATCCCAAAAAGAGAGAACGCGATAGGAAAATTGCTTTAAGTTCTGGTATTCTCGGGCTTATGAATAAGGGTCTTGGTAGCAGTGCGTCTAATATCTTTGGCCCAGGTGGTCTTGGTACAGGAATTAATAACGCACTTGGTGGGTTGTCTGGCTCAGAGATGGGAACTGCCTATGGTGTAGGAGGGCTTGGTACACGAGGTACAGGATGGGGTGGTGGAGGAAATGCCCTTGGTATTGGTGGAATAGGTACAGGCAGTGGTAGAGGTACAGGTGGAGCAGGAAATATAGATCTTGGTGGAAGAGGAAAGGGTTTTCATAGGGTAATCCCCGGGAGGACAATCATAAAAGGAGGTCTTGACAAACGAATAATCGCACGTATCGTAAGGATGCATATGCGCGAGATTCAGTACTGTTATGAAAAGGAGTTAAATAGAAATCCAAACCTGTATGGAAAAATATCCACAAAGTTTGTCATCGGCTCGACAGGGAGGGTAATTTCTGTCAATATACTAAACTCTACAATGCACAACCGAAATGTAGAAAGTTGTATTATGATGAGGATAAGGTCCTGGAAATTCCCTGCTCCAAAGGGTGGAGGTATTGTAGAAGTTAAATATCCATTTGTGTTTAAGGCAGCAGGATAGGGAGCATATAATGACAAAAAAGATCCATTATCTGTTGGCAATATTCTTTATGATAAATCTAATATACACAAATAAAGCACAATCAAAATCCTTCAGAGATGGCTTTTTCGTGACCCTTGATCCAGGTATTACCTTTGCCATAGGTGGTCTGAACTATAATGCCGATAAGGGGTGGTATCATGCATCACCAATGGCATCTGTTTTTACTGGTTTTGAAGCTGGTTATGCCTTAAGTTTTAATCTCGGAGTGGGTCTGAAGTTAGCTTATGGGCTGTATCACAATGCTGCTATAAAAGAACGTGAGATGACTGACTATGGTGTCTTTTATGGCGGAGT
This sequence comes from uncultured bacterium, assembly GCA_964429075.1. Taxonomy (GTDB): domain Bacteria; phylum CAYSBA01; class CAYSBA01; order CAYSBA01; family CAYSBA01; genus CAYSBA01. The sequence goes on along the minus strand of CAYSBA010000162.1, from coordinate 2,796 downwards.
TAAGAGCTGGTATTCAATCGGTTTTCTGGACAGGTTTTTTGCAACCCTGATCCTGGAAGGTGGGATGGGAGTGACTTCTCCAGAAATAAAGATTGGGGCAGGCATAAGCCCATTTGTGGGTGGTGGGATAGCTCTCGATTACAATACTCATCTCAAAGAGTTTGTGGTAGGCCTTGAGGCTGTAGTGGATTACATGCTTGTAGGGATTCCTTTGGTATCCATATATCCAAGAATTAGATATGTATTTTAAATATGCAGGTAAGTAGATCGATAGAGATAGATGTACCTGTTGAGTTTTTTTTTAAGGTAGTCTGTGATTTTGAGAGGTATCCCGATTTTTTACCAGAGATAAAACAGACGAAAGTCCTAAAAAAGACAGAGGATGAGATAGAGGTCTTCTATCAGCTATCTCTTATCAAGAAGGTAGAATACACAATAATACTTAAACCCAAACCATACAGTGAAATCTCCTGGGAATTAAAAGAGAGTAACCTGATGAAAAAGAATCAGGGCAAGTGGGTACTTGAACCAATAGGGGAAAACAGGACAAGGGCGACCTATTTTATAGATGTAGAACTGAAGTTGATGGTGCCAAAAATAATAGCATCAAAGCTTATAGAGGTCAGTCTGCCAAACATGCTCGAGAATTTTAAAGAGAGGGCAGAAAAGCTCTACACCTGATCAACTGTTCTTATGAAAAAAGTGATCATTGCCCTTCTTGGGCTCACCGCATCTGGCAAGACAAAGGTTGCAGAAGAATTGATGAATCAAAATGACAGGTTATGTATGTTAAATTGTGATTCTATGCAGATCTACAGGGGTATAGATATAGGCACATCAAAGCCATTGTTCAGAAAGGATTTTAAGGGAAGGTATTTCTTGTTCGATATTGTAGATCCTGGAGAAGAATTCAATGCCTACGTATATCAAAAGTTGGCAGAAGACATTGTAAACAGATTGTTTCAAAACGGAAGGATTCCAATATTTGTGGGTGGTACAGGATTTTACTTCAGGGCATTTGAGTATGGGCTTGTTGAGACACCTTCTCCTGATAAAAGGTTGAGGGAAGTCCTTCTGCAGATTGAAATGGAAAGGTCAGGATTCTTATGGATGATGCTTAACAGATTAGATCCTGACTGCGCAAAGAGATTGCATAAAAATGATCTTGTCAGGATACAGAGGGCGATTGAGTACATCTTAAAAGAGGGAAAGCAATTCAGCAGGTTGCTGGCAGGGCATAAGAAAATAAGGAGAAACAATATAAAAAAGTTCATATTTTTCCCCAAAAAGGAGGTATTGTTAAAGAGGATCACACAGAGGACAGAGTGGATGTTTCACAATGGGCTTATTGAAGAGACAAGAAGACTTTTAGAAAATGGATACAAAAAATGGCTGTTAAAAAAGGGAATTATAGGTTATAAAGAGGCGATAGGTGTGATAGAGTCAAGAATGTCGATCGAAGAGGCTATCAGACATACGATAAAGAGTACCCTTGAGTATGCCAGAAGGCAGCGTGTATGGTTTAAAAGGGAAGATGGAGTCTTTTTAGAAGGGGATGATATTCTTGATAATTTAAGAAGGATCAAAGAGGATTGTAGTAATATAATATGATAGGGAAAAAATATGGCTGTTCTGGATTTTGAAGTACCTGTAGTTGAGCTCAAAAAGAGGATAGACACCATAAAGATGAGGCAAAAAGGGATAGATGAGGGCATAGTCAAAGAGCTTTTGAGGCTTGAAAGGCAGTATGAGAAGCTCACAAAAAAGATATATTCAAAGTTATCTAGATGGCAGATAGTACAGCTTGCCAGACATCCTGACAGACCCTACACAATGGATTATATAAAAAGGATTGTTGATGATTTTGTGGAGTTTCATGGGGACAGGTTATACAGGGATGATCCTGCTATAGTTGCCGGTTTTGGCAGGATAGACAGAAGGCGTGTTTGTATAATCGGTCATCAGAAGGGAAGGACATCTGCACAGAAGATAAAGAGAAATTTTGGTATGCCTCAGCCTGAGGGATACAGGAAGGCACAGAGGGTTATGAGGCTTGCAGAGAGATTCAGGATCCCTGTAATCACACTGATAGACACCCCGGGTGCCTTCCCGGGTATCGATGCAGAGGAGCATGGACAGGCAGCAGCGATAGCAGAGTCGATCAGTACGATGTGCACACTGAAGGTACCGATTGTATCTGTAGTAATTGGAGAGGGTGGTTCAGGTGGAGCCCTTGCGCTTGGTGTGGGAGATGTGGTTATGATGATGGAGTATGCGATCTATTCTGTGATCTCCCCCGAGGCCTGCTCATCAATTCTGTTTCATGTACCCACAGAGACAGAGACAGCAGCGGAGAATCTGAAGCTGACTTCCAGGGATCTATTTGAGCTTGGAATAATAGATAAAATAATCCCAGAACCCCCTGGAGGTGCACATATGGATTACGACCTTGCCGCAGAAAGATTGAAGGAGAGTATTTTGAATTCTATTAGCAATCTTCAATCTATAGATTTTTGTGGCTTGCTTGATATGAGGTACAAAAAGTTCAGAGAGATGGGTTCCTTATAAAAGATGTTGGATTCACTTCGTGTTATATTCTTAGAGGGAAGCCTTAATTTAATAGGTTCTGTTATCGGGGTAGGATTACGCTATCTTTTAACAATATTGATTGGTAATTGGTACGGTGCGTCGGTTTCTGGTGTTTTTTTCTTATCTGTTACAATAGTTCAGCTATTATCAATTCTCTCTTTTGTGGGTACTGATAATGTAATAATTAAATACATACCAAGACTTGAT
>CAYSBA010000161.1:0-4199 GCA_964429075.1 uncultured bacterium | reverse complement strand
CTTGCCATAAAGTGGATTGATAAGGCGTGGATTAAGGGTGTAATAAAGAAAAACACTGCGGCTCGATACAAATCGAGGCTTACCAGGGCACTTAACAACCTGATCAAAAAGAGCGGTGAGGCTGCTTAAGATCTGTTGCAGTTTCAACAAAATCCTCTATTAGAATTTTAATCTCATTGTCTTTCAGGCCTGTTTTTATTGCTCTATCTATTTTAAGTAATTCCCTAAGCATGACTCTTAACTGATCTTTATTAAAGTTTTTCGCTTCCTTTAAGGTTCGTTCCAGTAAAAATCCCTTTGGAGGAAGCCGTAATTCCTTTGCTATTGTTGCAATAGATTTATTCTCTTCAAGGAGTTCTTGTATCCTAATCAACTGAAGGATCTTCCATCTTATCAGTGCGATGTGTTTGATTATCTCATCTTTGAATTTTCTGCCCAAGAACAGCTTTGAAATCACTCTTAGACTATCATACCCTTTTTTTGCAAAAAGATTGTTCAGAAGTTCAAAGTCACCATAATTACTTGAAAGACCTACAAAAGATCTGACATCAGTATCCTCAACATATGAGGCATCACCAAGCCAGTCTTTGATAGATCGAAGAGCATTTTTAATAGCACCAGGATCATTTCCGAGTAGCTCTATGAGTACATCTTTTGCTGAAGGTGAGACTGTAAGACCCATCTTACTGGCATATTCTTCGATTAATATGAATATGTCTCTTTTGGTTATATCTTTTATTGCAATTATCCTGCTTTTAAGATCTTTTGTCTTAACAATTGATGCATCCTTGATTGTGATCAATAAAAATGGTTCTTTTCTGGATCTACATAATTCCATAGATAGATCTTTCTGTTTTATTAGTCTGTCTGCCTTCTTAAGTATAATGGCCCTTTTTTTTGCAAAAAGACCAATGTTTTTCAGTTCATTAAGTATGTTTTCAACAGGCAAATCCTCACCGTCCAGATTTATAATTGTATAGCCTTTTTTTGCTAGAACAGAGGTTAGTTTCGTGAGCTCTTCTCCCAATAAAAAAGGATCTGAACAAGCCACAATATAGGGAGGATCTGCAGAACCCTTTTCTATCAGATCTACCAGCTTGTCAATCTCATTTATTCTGTACCTCATAGAGTATTTCATCAGCAAGCCTCTGAAGCAGTTTATTTACTACTGCCCTTCTTACAGTCTCTGTGTATATAGGTTCATTCTTTGATAGAAAGGGGATTTGTACAGTGATTGTTTTAGTTCTCTTTTTGCCATCTGGAAAGATAAGAACAATTTTTACAGTCGCAGTAAGATTGTAGTCGTAGGTTGTATATCTATCTGTTGCAGAGTAGCCCACGCTTGATGGTATTGCCTTCAACAAAAGGAGGGTAGTCTTCAGAGTGCATTCGTTGTTATTTGTGTTTTTTACGTAACCTAAAAGATACTTTGTAAGTATAACACCTGCTTCAGGATCTGTTGTATTGTTTGCTACCTCTTCTATTTTCAAGGATTTACATCCAGAAAAGAAACCGTATGGCTGGACATGAGCACAGGATAAAGTAAGAGCCAGACAACAAAAAAAGACTAATCTACTTTTTAATAACATAGTTAATAAGACGATCCTTTACAAAGATAATCTTTTGGACCTCTCCAAACCATCTTTCAAAATTTCCGCTTTTTCTTATTGCTTCATCAACCTCTGTCTGTGTAGCCCCCTTTTTAAACTCAAACTCTCCACGGAAACGCCCATTAAACTGAACTATATATTTTACTCTCTCGTCACTTATGAGTTCGGATATTGGCAGATCCCATTTCTTTTCAGAGAGCAGCCCTCTGCCACCAAGTGTTTCCCATAGCTCTTCTGTTATATGGGGGACAAAGGGATTTAATATCGAAAGTACTCTGAAAAAAAAGTGGCCAACTACCTCAGGATCAGGATCGCATGATTCTTCCCATTTCGCAAAGCTGTTTAAGAGTTTCATAACTGAAGCAATGGCAGTATTGAAATGCATCCTCGGATATATATCCCTTGTTACCTCAACCAAAGTCTTCTCAGTCTCTCTGAGTATTGATAGATCACTATCTGACAGATCTTTTATCTTTGATGGGTCAATAGGTACGATCTTATCTATCCTCTTAGAGTATCTTGCTACTGTACGCCAGAGTCTCTGTAGAAAACGATACTGACCCTGAACTCCTTCGTCACTCCACTCCATATCCTTCTCTGGAGGCGCTGCAAAGAGGATAAAAAGCCTTGCAGTATCGGCACCATATTTTTCGACTATTTCATCAGGGTCAACCACATTACCCTTGGATTTGGACATCTTTTCGACCTTACCACTCTTTGGGTTAAGTTTACACACCATCCCCTGAGTGAGTAGATTCTTGAAGGGTTCGTTACAACAATCTAAGTAGCCAAGATCTCTAAGCACCTTTAGATAAAAACGTGCATATAAAAGGTGCATTATTGCATGTTCGACACCACCTATATATTGGTCTACCGGCATCCAAGGCCTTATTATTTCTTTTCTAAATGGACCATTTTTATAATGTGGATCTATAAATCTCAAAAAATACCAGCTTGATTCTACAAAGGTGTCCATAGTATCAGTCTCACGACGGGCAATCTTGCCACATTCAGGACATGTGGTCTCTACAAACTGTGGAATGTCTGCAAGAGATAGTATCCTTCCTTTTGAATATTCTATGTCCAGGGGGAGTTCTACAGGTAACTGATCTTCAGGTACAGGTACGATTCCACAATCCTCACAATATACAACTGGTATAGGCGTACCCCAGTATCGCTGCCTTGAGATACCCCAATCTCTCAATCTATACTGGATACTTTTCTCTCCAAGTCCAATTTCTGAAAGTCTTTCAGTTATCTTAATTATAGCCTCATCACTTGGAAGGCCACTGAATTCCATAGAGTCAACAAGGATCCCATAATTTGTAAATGCCTCTTTTAGTTGTTCTGCCCTTAGTGTGGCATTATGTGGCCTTACAACCACCCTTATATCAAGCCCCTTTTCTTTAGCAAATTCAAAATCACGCTGATCGTGAGCAGGCACACACATGACAGCACCCTTACCATACTCCATGACAACAAAATTGGCCACATATACAGGTATCTCTTCTTTTGTAAATGGATGTATACAGTATGAGCCGGTAAAAAATCCCTCCTTTCGATAGTCTCCTTCTTCACGTTTTAGGCCACCTATCTTTTTAAGAACCTGCGTGTATTCATCGGTTACAAGTTCTTTCAAAAGAGGATGTTCTGGCGCTATATTTATTGCAGTAACACCAAATAGGGTGTCTGCCCTTGTTGTAAATACCTCTATGACAAGATCATTTTTTCCTTTAACAGGAAATCTTATATTTGTACCTTCAGACCTTCCTATCCAGTTTCTCTGCATCTTTATTACCTTATCCGGCCATCCCGTAAGTGTATCAAGATCTCTCAAAAGTTCCTCTGCATAGTCAGTAATCTTAAAAAACCATTGCGAGAGTTCCTTTATGACAACAGGGTTATCACAACGCCAGCATCTTCCATCGCTAACCTGTTCGTTTGCAAGGACGGTTGAGCAGTTTTCACACCAGTTTACAGGGGCCTTTTTTCTATAGGCAAGACCTCTATTATACATCTGTATAAATATCTTCTGTTCCCACCTGTAGTATTCAGATAGACATGTTGTAACCTCTCTGTCCCAATCGTAGGAAAAACCAAGCCTCTTGAGCTGTTTTTTCATTCTCTCTATGTTGGACTTTGTCCATTCCCATGGATGGATGCCTCTTTGTACAGCTGCATTCTCTGCAGGAAGTCCAAAGGCATCCCATCCAATAGGATGTAAAACAGAATATCCCTTACGTTTGAGATACCTTGCAACCACATCACCAATTGTGTAATTTCTTACATGTCCCATATGGATGTTCCCAGAAGGATAGGGGAACATTTCAAGAAGATAAAAGGGCTTTGAAGGCACTTTTTCTGTATCCAGATGGAAGGTCTTTTTTTCTTCCCATCTCTTCTGCCATTTGATCTCTATCTCTTTTGGATTATATTCTCGTTTCATATTCCTACCTTAACATATGGTTTAGTTTCGAAATGACCATATACCACAGTGTAGTCAAATATAAAAGAACCGATTTTTTGAGAAACATTTTTTAGACACAAATAGATTATAAAATTTTCTATATTAAATACAGTATATTTATC
>CAYSBA010000160.1:0-4206 GCA_964429075.1 uncultured bacterium | reverse complement strand
CCTTAAGTTTTGTGAGCCTTATACGATATGTGAATCTTGTTTTGTATTCCTTTTTATTTATAGTGGTATATATACATAGATCTCCAGTCCCACTCTTTGCCCGTACAGGTTCTGTATCCTCCTCTGAACATACACCACAGTCACTACATGCACCAAATAGACAATCATTTAATAATTTTCCTTTAGATGCCAGTTCCCGCTCGAGAACCAAAAATTCCCTATCTACACCTGTATTAATCAATTCCCAGGGCTGTTTTACATTGTAATCGAGGCGAGTTATCCGTTCCTGCCATTTTATTCCATTTTTTTGTACCAGAAAAAGAAAAGACTCTGGATGGTTATGATATTGATCATATCCCATCTCATTATACTGAACCAGTACCTTTGCCATGGATCTGTTGCCACGTGAGAGTAGTGTCTCGACAAGTGCCATGTCATAATCCCTGAAATCAAATTTTATCCTCTTTTTGTCAGTAACAGTTTTTATTGTTTTGAGTCTTAAAAAAAACTCTTCTTTTTCTATTAAAGGATCCCATTGAAATGGGGTGTGAGGTTTTGGTATAAAGATAGAGAAACTACAATTTATCCTGAAGCCACCAAAACTTTTTGAACTTCTTTTAAGCCTATCTAAAAAATCTGCAATCTGTTCCACATCTTCTCTCTTTTCTTCCGGTAGACCGAGAATAAAATAGAGCTTGAATCTACGCCAGCCCTCTTCTGCAAGCATCTTCATGCATTCAAATAATCTCTCTGGATCAATATTCTTATTGATAACTTCTCTTAGCCTTTTTGATACGGTCTCTGGTGCAAAAGTAAACCCTGAATGTCTTGTCATTCCGAGGAGTTGTATCATCTCCCTATCCATAACAGAATCAACCCTGAGGGATGGAACACTCAACGATGTCTGTGGTAATACCCTATGCAGTATCTTTAAAAGTTCCTTCAGAAAGGGATAATCTGATGCAGATAGTGATAGCAGCCCGAGTTCCTCATATCCGGTTTGAGCTATCATATTTCTTGCAATGTCAACGACATTCTCAAGGGGTGTCTGTCTGGCGGGTCTTGTTACAAAGCCTGCCTGACAGAAACGACATCCATTGGTACATCCCCTTTGCAGCTCCAAGGTCACTCTATCGTGAACAGGGGGGACATTCGGTATGATCCAGTATTTAATTTTGTTTAATCTGTCAGGATTATGGATAAACTGGCGTCTTACCTCCTCTATTCCTTCTAAAAAAGATACATAAAGGCCTCTATCAGCAAGTGAAGATGCTCTTTCTCTCAGGTACTCTCTTGGGAATTTCTCTGATACAGCATCTCTTAATACACCTATAAACCAATCTATCGAGTCCTCTATCTCACCTATGAATATGCCATCAAATATTGGTGCAATGGGCTCCGGGTTGTATATACCTGATCCACCCCCTATTAAAAGAGGTAATCCATCTCTATCCTTTGAAAATGGTGGGATACCAATTGTTTTTAAGACCTTTGGTATATTTAAAAATGCCATCTCTGATGGTACTGAAAGGGCTATTACATCAAAATCCTTTACAGGTATCTTTGATTCAAGGCTGAAGAGATATATATCTCTTTTTTGCATCTTTGTATAAAGATCGTCAGCAGGTATAAAGGCCCTTTCGCAGATCACATCATCCCTCTCTAAAAGGAGCTGATGCAGGAGGCGGAAACCTAAGTTTGACATCCCAACTTCATAGACATCGGGAAAAACAAGGCACAGCTTTATGGCATCCTTTCTCTTATTTCTGGTGAAATGAAGCCCTACCTCTCCTCCTATGTACCTTGCGGGTCTTTCTACATCTTTAATAAGATCATAAAGTAGGTCAAATTTCAGTTGTGACATCTAATATTTCTATGGACAATATTCTCCTGGTTCTGGTGCACAGTTGTAACCAACGATACAGGCACCATTAACACAGCTTGCCTGGGTAAACAGAGAGTTACAATCACTATCGGTTACACACTGACAGGTACCACTTATCGCACCCTCAAGGAAGTTACATATACCAGATGGGCAGTCTGAATTTTTGGTACATTCTGGGTTAGTTACGATTGTGTAACAGATAAAACCGTTTGGACACTCCCTGCCGCCTGAACAATCAACTCCACAATAGTAATCAGGACCCTGGTTGTAGGGATTTTTGAGGCAGGCATTTTGAGGATATCCAGGACACGGTGTGAGTGTATCACAGGGCTGACAGAATGGACCTGTTGCATCGTAACATTTGTGGGTGGACTGATCACAGTACTGTTTGAATTCACAGTAGCTTTTGTCATCACAGGGGATACAATTAGGATCATTCCCACATATATCGGCTTTTGTAAGACACTTCCCATTGATACAGATATTCCCGAGTTCACAGTCACCTGAAGAGTTGCAACCATCCACACAAACACCCCCGCTACATATCTTGCCAAAACTACAGTCTATGCTTGTGACACACTGGGAATCTACGCATTCATTGGTTTGATAGTTACATATCTGTCCGGTCTCGCAATCATCATTTGTGAAACAACCGATACTCTCCTGGCAGAAACCCTGTTCGTTGCAGAATTCGCCGGGTGAACAGGCTTCATCTCTACTGCAACGACATTCTCTTGTTGCTTGATCACAATAGCGATCAGGGCCACAATCTGAATCCTGTGTACATCCCTTGGACTTCTTTTTACTCTTACATCCTGATGATATGGAAGCTGCCAACAAAATGGAGCATATTATCAAAAAAAGTGTTTTTTTCTTCATTGTGCCACCTCATAAAATATACTTACCTTAGATTTGGCAGGGGGGATGTAATAGCCCTTAAAGAAGATGCTGTTTGTCTGGCTCTCATACACCCATCCGTTAGTTTCATCCTGTGGTATATCCTCACCATTTACCTTGACCTTTATAGTAGATACAACAGGGGTCTTTGATAGTGCAAATTTCCTTCTAAGACCACTTATTGAATTTGCAAGATTTACAAGTGTTGCACTGAAATCGCTGCATAAACTGACAAAAACACCATCCGTGTATTCCACAAGCTCTATATAACGAGTCCCTGGATCTACATAAACATTTCCGATCTGACATCCGGAATCTTTATCACCAACAATTGCAGCAATCTTTATCTTTCTCTCGTTACCTGGACCTTTCAGGCTCATAAAGAACCGTGCATAGTAGTTGATCTCACCTACCGAGTGATCATCTTCATCACTGATAAATATGATCGCCAGAGATGCGTCTGACCTAATAAAATCAGAACCGTGGAATTTTATGGCAGTCCTCGCTGCCCTGAGACCCTCCTCTTTTGGATTACCTGTACTCGGGAGTATAATATTCGACTTAAACTCAGCAACAGGATCACTATCGTCAGCCTTGATAACCTTTGGATTGCCCAGGAGATTACCGGATTGGTCTGGTGAGGTCATATCGGTTGACACAATGGCCATCTGATAATCCAGACCGGAGTTGTTGAACACACTTATAAAGTTATTGAATGCAGATGCAATTCGTTGTTGATCGTCTACCATGGTTGGGGAATTGTCAACGACCCAGAGGATATCAATACTTGCCGCATTTGTCTGTTGATAGATATCTGTCTGGGTTTTAGTCTCTATAACTGTAAATTCATCCTCTCCACATCCCATTATCTGAAAAAGCAAAAATGATAACAACAAAAACATCCTCTTCATCGCTACACCTCCTAACAGCCAGTTATGAAATGAAGTTACCATCCTACTGGATAAAAATCAACACCATTTGATATGGTTGATATAGAGGGTATTTTCTGATATCAACCAGATTATGAAGATGGCAAAATCTACTCAGATAGCAATCGTCTGTGGGAGTAAGAGTGATTTACCCAAGGTAGAGCCTGCTATTGAGATATTAAAAGACCTACATGTACCGTATACCCTTGAGGTGTGTTCTGCCCATAGAGAACCCGATAGATTAAGAAAACTTATAGAGAAATTTAAAAAAGATGGCGTCTCTGTTGTTGTGGCCTGTGCCGGCCTTGCTGCTCATCTACCAGGTGTTATTGCCTCAATGATAGATGTGCCTGTTGTTGGTGTTCCCCTCTCCGCTGGGACATTAGGTGGTATCGATGCCCTTATGTCAATTGTTCAGATGCCAAAAGGCGTACCTGTAGCAACAGTTGGGATAGATAATGTAAAAAACGGCATTCTTCTGGCATTAAAGATATG
>CAYSBA010000159.1:0-4231 GCA_964429075.1 uncultured bacterium | reverse complement strand
AAGGCCTTACCAATTCCAGACCACATCAAGCCTGCCATTGGGGGTCTTATTGTTGGAATTATAGGTTGTTTTGTACCCGGTGCTATAGGTATGGGCTATGGTGAACTTCAACTTGCCCTTATGGGAAAGCTTGCCATAGGAACCATGCTTGCAATTGCTGTTTTAAAGATAATTGCAACAGGGATGTCTATTGGAAGTGGTGGTTCAGGTGGTGTGTTTGGCCCATCAATTGTAATTGGAGGCATGATCGGAGGTGTAGTCGGAGCAGCCTTTTCATACCTCTTCCCCAACCTTGTCCCAAATCCAAGCTCATTTGTTCTGGTGGGTATGGCATCCTTTTTTGCCGGTGCTGCCAATGCCCCAATATCTACCGTTATTATGGTAAGTGAAATGACAGGCAATTATACCCTTCTGGTCCCCTCAATGTGCGCATGTGTAACCTCATTTTTACTTGTAAGAAAAAATACCATTTATGAAAAACAGGTTACAAGCAGGCTGACATCACCAGCACATGTTGGAGAACTTATTGTAGATATATTGCAGGGTCTGTTTGTTGAAGATTGGATGACAAGAAAGGTTGTAACCGTTAAGGCATCTTCAACAATAGCCGATTTTGTAGAACTTGTCTCAAAGGACCACCACAACAACTATATTGTCCTTGATGACGAGAACAGGGTAGTAGGGATCACCACACTTTTAGATGTGGTTGATTATATTAAAAAAGGAAATCTTGATGTAAAGATCGGAGATGTATGTGTAAAGTCACCAGTAACGATTGACAGACATCGTAGTTTGAACAAGGCACTGAATCTTATGAACATCTACCATGTTGATTCTCTACCTGTTGTCGATCAAGAGAGTGGAGAGCTGGTTGGTATCCTTACAAGGACCGATATTATTAACGCCTATAACAAAGCAAGACAACACTATCAGATTTCTGCAGATGATATGGAATTTTTTGAAATACAGGTAAATCCAGATATGCTGATTGCCGGTAAAAAGGTAAAAGAACTGGAACTTCCACACGAATGTAAAGTTGTTTCTGTAAAAAGGAACGACAAGATAATTATTGTAGACGGTGAGACCGTTATAGAACCCGGGGATCATGTAACTCTTTTTACGAATAGAGAAGGGGTGTCTGATCTTTATAAATGTCTGAGCAGGTAAAAAAAATTCATGTAAAGGGGCAGGTTTCTAAAAGAGACCTCAAGAGACAAAAAGCATCTTCGAGGATCATCTTTATCGGTTCGGTTGTAAATATCCTTTTGTCGGTGATCAAGATCCTTTTTGGATATTTAGGTGGTAGTTATGCACTTATTGCAGATGGGGTACATTCATTCTCAGATCTTATAACAGATATGATGGCCTATTTTGGAACTTTGATAGGTGGGAAACCAATGGACAGTACTCACTCCTACGGCCACGGTAAGATAGAGGATATCTTTACCTTTTTGATTGGGTGTATCCTGTTTGTGACATCTATATCGATCCTTGTATCCGGTACAAAAAGATTGACAGCAGCAACTGTAGAGCCACCAGAAGTTTATACACTTATAATAGTACTGTTGTCTATCCTATCAAAGGAGGCACTTTTCAGGGCTACCCTTGTAGTTGGGAAAAGACACAACAACAACGCTGTTATAGCCAACGCTTGGCACCATCGTTCAGATGCACTCTCATCTGTTGCTGCATTTGTTGGTATTGGAGGTGCTATCATAGGTTTTCCTGTGATGGACCCTCTTTCAGCAATAGTAGTTGGCCTTTTTATAATGAAGGCCTCATATGATTTAGTTAAGGATACACTCTCAAGACTCACAGATATGACCCTGCCTGAACCTACTCTGAAAAAGATAGATAAAATTATTTTAGATACAGAGGGGGTGAAACACTATCACATGCTTAAGACGAGAAAATCTGGTGGTTTTATCTGGATTGATGTACATGTAATGGTTGATGAAAAGTTGAGTGTGTCAGAAGGTCACAACATAGCAGAGCGGGTTAGAAGAAGGCTTATTAATGAGCTAAAGATGGTCGCAGATGTAATGGTACATATCGATGCAGAAAATGATGTGCACGGCGTCTATTACGATCTTACAAGGAGTGAACTTGATGATTACCTTTCAGAGGTTACAAAAAAGTATAGTGACAAGATTGAACTGTTAGAATACTCTCTACATTTCCTTTATGGCAAAATATTAGTTTATGTTTTCCTTGTAGATAGATCAGGATCATCCGATATTAAATTGTTGAAAGATGTTGCAGGAAAGTTGAAAAGAGAAATTGAATCGCACAAAAAAATTGATAAAGTGGAAATATTTTTTAAGTTTGACTGAGTTAGCCCTGAAAGTTCAATTCAAGAAATTTCTCAATTATCCGTATTGCAATAGGTGCTGCACCTGAACTTCCGTGTCCCGCACCTTCATTGATCACTACTACCACAATTTCAGGATTATCATAGGGTGCAAAACCAACAAAAAGGGCATTATCTTTAAATTTTCTCAGGCTGTTTTTGTTCTTTGAGACAGTCTGTACTGTACCTGTCTTTCCAGCAATTAAGTCCTTAAAGATCTTTGATTTTCTAAAATAGGCAGTACCACCTGGTCTGTTTACCACAGAAAAAAGTCCTTTTTTAATTATATCAACTATCTTTTCATCAAGAGGTATGTGTCTTTTTATCTTCACTTTGTATTTTTTTATTATTCTTCCTTCCTTATCCTTTATAGTTTTTACTATCTGTGGCACAACGATCTTACCACCGTTTATCAGTGCTGAGTAGGCAACTGCAAGCTGGAGAGATGTTACAAGCAGATCACCCTGACCGATTGCTGTGTTTAGATTAAATCCACCGGCCACATAGCCATATCTTTTTTTATAGTAGGATGAGTCTGGCACAAGCCCACTTTTGTCTTTTGTCCAGTCTATGTCGGTAGATTCTCCAAACCCAAACATCCTTAAATACCTGGCAATTGTATCAGCAGAAAGGATGGTGCCAATCTTATAAAAAAATGTATCACATGAAGCATATATCGCCTTTATAGGGTCCACATACCCATGACCTGACCTTTTCCAGCATTTAAAAAATCTCTTTCCAAAAAAGAGACCACCTTTACAATTTACAAAGCTCTTTTCATTAATGACACCCTCTTTCATTGCAGCATACAGGATAAATGGTTTTATTGTAGAACCCGGTGAATAGAGCGCTGATGTTACCCTGTTTAGCCATACACTGTAGGGGTTTGAATCGAGCATTTCCTTATCTTTTTTACTCAACCCCCTGATCAAAAGATTTGGATCCACACTTGGGAAGCTTGCAATGCCGAGTATCTCTCCATTTTTGGGATCCATAGCAACAATAGCACCAGAATGGCCAGAAAAGGTGTCTACAATCTCCTTCTGAATATCTATGTCAATAGTTAAAAATAGATCATCTCCTGATATAGGTGGCGAAAAAAACTCTTCATCACTTAAGATCTCTCTGGCTGTCTGATCGTCCAATCTGACACCGTGTGAATCGACTACAATTCTTCGAAATCCATCCTTGCCCCTCAGGTAATCTTCATAGACCCTCTCAATTCCAGAAAGTCCAACCCTGTCAGTAATATCATATCCTTTTTTCTTCAATTTTTTGAAAAGCTTCTGTGTTATATGACCGGTATAACCGACCTGGTGAAAGAGACTTGTAGCAATATTGTTGTAGTATCTGATTGGCGTTGTCACGATATCAATTCCATCAATCAGAGGTCTTCTGGCTTCAAGCCCTGCAACAGTGTCAAGATCAACATCCTGCATTATTACAATATCTCGGAATCTCTCGTATCCCCGTTTTGATTCAATCTCTTTTTTTAGTAATAATATCTGTTCATCCGAAAAATTGAGTGTTTTTTGCAGGATGTCCCAGGACCTTTTTGTATTTTTGAATGTAACAGGACTGATAAGGATCTGAAAAGATGGTCCGTTACCTGCAATGAGTCTACCCTTTCTGTCAAAGAGTCTTCCTCTCAGATGAGGCACTTTGATATCTTTGATGATATTGTTCTTGGATAGTCTTTTATAAAATGCACCTCTTTTGATCTGGAGATCCCAGAGTCTTGTTATGATTAATAATGCTCCAGATATGACGATGATGTATAGTATTTTAATTTTTAGATCTAATCCTGCGATCCTGTTTTCATTGATAATTTTATTCACTCTTTCCCCAGATTAACAGATTATGAAAAATTGTAGATAAGAC
>CAYSBA010000158.1:221-4233 GCA_964429075.1 uncultured bacterium | reverse complement strand
GATATATACAATCGATTATCCACCTGAGTCATGAATCCGATATTGTATGAAATAGTTCCCATAAAATCTAACAATGCCTGATTTGAGATAGCGTATGTATACGAAGGCATGTTCAATGTAGCGATGTCCTGCTGGCTAAGATAAAAGAGGTATGTCTGCAGGTTGTTTGTATCGTTCTGTAATATAAATATTCCATCACTATATTTAGCAAATTCTACCTGGGGATTACTACCCAAGGTGGTTAATGTTCCAATATTTGTTGTCTGTGTAAGATCAGAGGGATCAAGTTTAAGAACTACTATAATCGATTGTCTCTGCTGTTGATCATAATCCATAACAAGAAGGTAATCCCCAACAACAGTTGCATTGGATATCCAGCTTGCACCAAGCCCAAGATCAGCAAATTGAATTGTGTTTATACCAGAAGCTGGATCGTTCAGATCAAGATAATAAAGTGCATCTGCAATCATCAAAAGATAGTTTTTGTAAAGTAACATAGTAGCACTGTATACCGATGATTCAGAAACTAAATTTTGTACTGTAATTGTATTTGGCAATAAGGTAAGATCTACTTTATAGATAACAACACCGTACTCACCTTCAGATAGCAAATATGCAACCTTGTTTGTAACATCTACAACGGTCTGTGTAATATATGCTCCAGAAATAGTTGTAACATCTAATGTTGAAGTAGGATTTGTTGGATCAGTAAAATCCCAGACATCTAAATGTGTATCAGAAGAACCACTCATCCCTGAGTTTCGGACAACTATTAAATATGGCCCGTATAAAAATGTAGCATAGTGACTAATGTTACTGTAAATAAAGTCTCCACTGTTACTCGTCCAGAGAGTCGAAACCTGTGAGTTACTTACAACAAGACCCAAGAAGGTTGTATCGCCACTGTTACAGGATATCAAAAGACTCTGGGCACCACTTCCATCCATCATACCAGATTTTGCCCCAAGAGGTACTAAAAATGATATCGATGTTAGAGTGTTTTGAGTCACCCTTGCCTCAATAGGATCACCATTACTACCTGTAAAAAACACTCTACAATTATCTAAATTTTCACCATCTAAGGTAACTTCATCACCAACAGATGCAAATATTGGACCTTGTGTTGTAATTACAGGTGTAGGTGGCTTCTCTGACACATTGATAGTAATTTCTGCAGCTTGTGTGGTTTTTGTATCATCTGCAGTAACCCTCACAGTGTAGGTGCCTGCCACATCGGGCACAAAACTAACTGGATTTACACCAGAAATTTCAGCAGAAGAGCCATCGGGCTTTGTTACAAATTCCCAGCTGAGATACACATCATCGCCATCTCTGTCGTTAACCTCTGCAACAAGCTCAACTGTCTCTCCTACAAAGGCCTGCTGAGGACCTGTTACTGTTACATCTGGCGGCCAGTTGTTCACAACGATGTTAATATAATCAGGGCTGCTATAGAGCAGGCCATCTGAAGCCCTGTACATTAAGGTAAAGGTCCCTTTGTCATATGCAATAAAGAAGTAACTCCCACCCTCTTTAAAGAGGTCGTATCCAACATCCTGTGGTTCATCGATAACCTGCCATTCTTCTGTTATCTGATCTCCATCTGGATCAAAGGCATTAGACGGCAATTCAACAAGATCGTTAACATTTACATTGTCAATATCACCACCAGCATCAACTATAGGCCTCCTATCATTACCTACACCATAATTTTCAGAACATTCGTTTTTTTCTGAATCATACTTTATACCTGTAGGATCGCAAACACACTCTACATCCTCAAGTTTATCAACAATTCCATCGTTGTCATCGTCATCATCCTGATCGTCTGCTATACCATCACCATCGCAATCAGAGGTCACCTTGCCATCTCCCTTATCGTAGCTTACTGGAAAGGCAGGGAGATCACCCATATCGGTCTCCTTACCCCAATCACAGATGACACCCTCTACAATAACATCTCTGAATACACCCTTTTGATCACTGATAACAAGGGTATATACACCGGCATCTGCTTCGAGCTCAAAGGTCTCTGACCTCAACTCACATCCCCTCTCATCCAGAGCCGTCTGACATAGAGTGGAATTTTTGTCATAACCCTTAAGCCTTGCAAAAAACTGACCCTGATCAAAACTTGCCTTTCCTCCTGCAACAACAGTACCTTTTATAGTGCACTTATCATCCTTTTTTTGAAGGATTATTATACCCACCTCTGTCTGTTGACGAGATTCTACCTTTATGTTTTCAACCTTACCAAATCCAACACCCTCTTTGTAGGCATACACAGAAATATTACCTACACCTACATGGGGGAAATAAAATCCACCCTCAGACAGATTTACCCCATCGATGGTTATGTCACTCTCAGCAGTTTCTGTAATAAGTGGGGTACCCTTTATTATTACCTTTGCGCCTGGAACCACCTGATCATTGCTACTTACCTGCCCTACAACAGAACCAGTAAAACCAACAGGGATCTTACCGAGATCAACTGCATCTATTGCACTCTTCAATACCACGTTGCCCAATTTACCCTGCAGAACCTCTCCCCCCGTTTCATTACATTCTGCAAAAATTCCATACTCACCCGGTCCGAGCCCATAGAAGTTGAATATATATGATCTGTCTTTACCAACTTCAACAGAAAGGCTTGAACCCATCAATGAGACCTTACACCTGTACTTTTTACCACCTTCATCAAGTGTTACGAGCTCACCACTACCCTCTTTTTGCTTGACAAGCTGGCCCCTTATCTGGCCAGGGGACAGATTTTCTACAGGATTGTTAAAGCTGTATTTACAGGAGGATAAGATACTAATACCAAGTATTGTTGTCAGAAGAAATTTAGTATTTATCATTGATTTCATAACAAACCTCTCAATAGCTGTTAGGTATAACAGAATTAGACTCTCTTGGCTGCTCTTTTGCCTTTTCAAATACAGCATCTGTTGTAAACAGGACAGCAGAAATTACACCACTTAAAGCTGCACTTAGCAGCATAATATTTGCAACTTTTGCATTTTTCTGGGTCTGGTCTTTATAGCGAAGGGCATCGTCTCTCGAGTTTGCATCGTTATACTGTTTATAATTTTTGTCTGCCTTTGAACCAAAATAGGTACCACCACCACCTACAGCAAGGCCAAGGCCAAGTACTACCCAGGCCCAACGATCCAATTTACTCTTTTCGACATTTATCTTAATCTCTGATTTTGGCATAAGTGATGCCTCAACAGTTGATTGCTGGCCGGGCTCTATGGTCACATTACCCTTCCAGGTTATGAAACCATCTTTTTCTACAACAACCGTATGCTCACCCTTCTCGAGGATCAGGTCCTTTTTTAGAGGATAGGCCCCGATCTTTTTACCATCCACAATAACAGCAGCACCTTTCTGATTAACTTTTAGTAGCAAAATCCCGGTGTGCACCCTCTTTTTCCCAGTAAGAAGCATATAGGAGAGATCTTTCACCACCAACAAAAGTGCCTCCCTACCTCCTTCTACTATTCTATCCAATCTATTTTTGACCACACCCTTGGTAATATCGATAAGTTTAAAAGAGACATTGTATCTCTTTTTACCAAGACCTGTGATCATTCCTTTTGCCAGAAATTGTACTCCCAGTATATCACCAAGATCCTGCAAGCAGCTACCGGAATCGCATCCCATCATCTGCTGGCGTTGCTTTAATTGTAGCATCGTCTTTACATCTGATGTAGTGATGATCTCATAGAGGTTTGACTCGGCCATTGCATTTGCTGAGGCTTCCTCAAGGGCCTCTACCAGCTTTGGATCAACCTTCTGGTAGGAAATACCCATAAGCGCAAGTCTCGGTCTGTTTACACTTTTGTTCTTTAAATTTGTATGTTCTTTTTTTGATGTATCAGTTGAATTTTTATTGTCTTTTTGATCAGTATTTTTGTTATCTTTGACATTTTTTAGGGCATCCTGTTTAGTTTTATCCTGTGTTTCTGAACTTGTATTCTTTTTTTCTGCCGGAAAAACAGAGCTATAT
>CAYSBA010000158.1:0-211 GCA_964429075.1 uncultured bacterium | reverse complement strand
TGGCATATATACCAGCTGAAGTGATATCAAAAGGGCAACCAATATCTTGTTTTTCATTAATTCTCCTAACTAAAATTTCATTTAATTTATCACAACTGCACTAACATTTCAACCACTGTTATAAGTAGTGCATATGAACACAAATCATTTTGGCAACACATTATTATGTTACAAAGTTTAATCTAACTTTTTATCAAGATGTAATCAGTGA
>CAYSBA010000157.1:0-4259 GCA_964429075.1 uncultured bacterium | reverse complement strand
ATACTGAAGAGAAAAGAAAAATTTATATCCAACGCCCTTGGTTGGGACACCAATCTACATGTAGTAAAAGCAGCAGGTAAATATGTATATACCAGTGATGGTAAAAAATATCTCGACTTTTCGTGTGGTACAGCAACCACAAATATAGGTCATAACCATCCAAAGGTTGTGGAGGTCGCTAAATTGCAACTGGAAAAGCTGATCCATTCTGGTTGTGTATTCCTCTATGACACTATCGTGGATCTTGCAGAGAAACTCTCTGAGATTACTCCGGGTGTGATTGATTCATTTTTCTTTTCCAACGGTGGTGCTGAGGCGGTGGAAGGGAGCATCAAACTTGCTAAATATGTTACAGGCAAAAATGCAATCCTCGCATTTAGAGGCGCCTTTCATGGAAGGACAATGGGTACCGTAAGCATCACATCCTCCAACGTTAAATACCGTCACGGATACTCTCCCCTCTTGCCGGATGTTTATAGGGCTCCTTTTCCATACTGCTACCGTTGCCCCTTTGGTCAGAAAAAAGACAGCTGTAACTTTGAATGTATTGATTTTATCGAGGGTATGTTGAAAACTGAACTCGATCCTGATGATCTTTCGTGTATAGTAATCGAACCTGTGCAGGGTGAGGGCGGTTATGTAGTTCCACCTGCAGAATTTATGAAATACCTGCGGGAACTCGCGGATCGTACAAATTGTATGCTTATCTTCGATGAGGTACAGACAGGTTTTGGAAGAACTGCAAAATGGTTTGCATCAGAACACTTTGGGGTAACCCCAGATATTATGTCTATAGCCAAAGGTATTGCATCTGGATTCCCTTTGAGTGCTGTGTGTGCGAGTAAAGAGCTTATGGATCGCTGGCCAACAGGTGCACATGGGACAACCTTTGGTGGTAATCCTGTATCTTGCGCCGCCTCACTTGCAACAATATCGGTAATAAAAGAGGAAGGACTGCTTGAAAAGGCGAGCATGCTCTAAGAATATGTTATAAAAAGACTAAAAGACCTGCAGGAAAGGATCGACTCAATCGGAGATGTACGGGGTTTGGGATATATGATAGGAATAGAACTTGTGGATGCTGATGGAAATCCTGCACCAGAGCTGTTTAAAAAGATACAAAATTACGCCCTTGAAAAGGGATTAATACTCATTTCCTGTGGACTTTATGGCAACAATATCCGTTTTATCCCACCCCTTATCGTAGAAAAAGAGGATCTCGATAAAGCGGTGGATATAATCGAAGAGGCTTTAAAACAGTAAATCCTATAAGTGGAGGATTATATGGCAAAGAGAACAAATGTAGTTATCCTTGGTGCAGCTGGCAGGGATTTTCATAATTTCAACACCCTTTACAGGGATAACCCAAAGTACAATGTGGTATGCTTTACTGCCACACAGATACCCAACATTGACAATCGAAAATATCCTGCACAGCTTGCTGGTGAGCTCTATCCCGATGGAATACCTATTCTACCCGAGGATGATCTCGCAGAAATTATAAGAGAAAAAGATGTTGATCTTGTTGTATTTTCCTACAGTGATGTGTCACACGATTATGTTATGAAAAGGGCATCAATAGCCCTTTCTGCAGGTGCAGATTTTCAGCTTGTATCTCCAAGTTCCACAATGTTAAAATCCAGAAAACCTGTCGTGGCAGTCTGTGCAGTAAGAACAGGCTGTGGGAAGAGTCAGACAACTCGTGCAATATGCTCTATACTATCAGATCTTGGTCAAAAAGTGGTAGCAGTTAGACATCCAATGCCGTATGGAGACCTTGTTGCCCAAAAGGTCCAAAGATTTGCTGATTTTTCTGACTTCGATAAGTACAACTGCACTATCGAAGAGAGAGAAGAGTATGAACCACACATTAGAAATAATACTATAGTCTATGCAGGAGTAGATTATGGTGCAATTCTTAATGAGGCAGAATCAGAAGCAGACGTTATTGTATGGGATGGAGGGAATAACGATACCTCATTCTATGTGCCGGATATATATATAACTGTTGTTGACCCCCACAGACCGGGTCATGAAACAACCTACTATCCAGGATTTGTTAACCTTCTTATGGCAGATATTATAATTATTAATAAGGTTGATACAGCAAGTGAAGAAAATATTGCAAAGGTAAAAGATGAAGTAAGAAAATACAACAAAAACGCAACAATACTCGAGGCCTCATCTCCTATAACAGTTACAGATCCATCATTGATAGAAAACAAAAGAGTGCTTGTCGTAGAGGATGGTCCAACCCTCACTCATGGTGAGATGAAGTATGGTGCAGGGGTTATTGCTTCACGTAAGTATCATGCAAAAAAGATAGTTGATCCCCGTCCATACACTGTAGACTCAATAAAAGAGACATATATTAAATATCCTGGTATTGGAACACTTCTTCCGGCCATGGGCTATGGTGAACAGCAGATAAGAGACCTTGAAACAACAATTAATCGAACCGATTGTGACAGTGTTGTGATTGCAACGCCCATTGATCTTGGTAAACTCATCAACATAAACAAACCCCATACAAGGGTATTTTATGAGATGGATGAAGAGACAAAGAAAAAATTATCAACCATACTAAAGGACAGGATTGGAGGATAAAATGTTGTTGAGACACTTTAGAAGCGTAACCGACTTTTCAAAGGAGGAGCTAAAAGATATACTGCTTCTTGCAAAAAGGATCAAAAGATATCCGCACCGTTTTTCTGATTCCCTCAAAGGTAAGACCCTTGCAATGATATTTCAAAAACCCTCGTTGAGGACAAGGGTTACCTTTGAAATCGGGATGTATCAACTTGGAGGCAAGGCAATATATCTCTCTCCAACAGACATAAAGATAAAAGAGCGAGAGAGTGTAAAGGATGTGGCACAGAATCTATCGCTATGGGTCGATGGAATTATGGCAAGGGTCTTTGAGCACTCAATCATAGAAGACCTTGCAAGGTATAGCAGTGTCCCTGTTATAAACGGCCTGTGTGATCTACTTCATCCCTGCCAGGCCGTTGCAGACATAATGACCTTTCAAGAACATGTTGGCTATTTAGAGGGTGCCAGGCTTGCATATGTAGGTGACGGGAACAACGTGCTTCATTCATTACTGTTGATCTGTGCAACCCTTGGTATAAATATTTCCTATGCCACTCCACAGGGATATGAACCTGACAGAGAAATAGTTGAGATGGCAAAAAAGATTTCAAAAGAAAGTGGTTCTAAAATCGAAAGCTTCCATGACCCCAAAGAGGCAGTAATAGAGGCAAATGCTGTATATACTGATGTCTGGGCCAGCATGGGCAAAGAGAGTGAAAGAGAAAAAAGAAAAGAGGTATTTAAAGATTTTCAGGTAAATAAAAAATTAATGGAGCTTGCCAGAAAAGATGCCTTCTTTATGCATTGTCTACCAGCGCATCGTGGCGAAGAGGTAACTGATGAGGTAATAGACTCACCCAGATCAATCGTGCTTGATCAGGCAGAAAATAGACTGCACTCTCAAAAGGCGATACTTGTTACATTGATGAGGGATTAATTGGTAGCTCCAGTTGTCATAGCAATTGGTGGCAATTCCCTGATACAGAAAGGTGAGGTAGGAACTACCGTTGAGCAGGAGATAAATGCCGAAAATACTGCCCTATCCATTTCTGAGCTAATTAAAGAAAAGGACCTGCCTGTTGTTATAACCCACGGGAATGGTCCACAGGTTGGCAATGCCCTGTTGAGAGTAGAATATTCTAAACATCAGGTACCTGCATTAAGCCTCGATTACTGTGTTTCTCAAACACAGGGATCAATTGGCTTTACTCTGCTTCTTGCCTTTCAAAGGGCATTCAAAAAACTAAATATCTCAAGAAATATAGTCTGTATTGTAACGAGGGTACTAATAGACCCAGAAGACCCCTCTTTCGAAAATCCCACAAAACCCATCGGTCCATTTTACTCAAAGAAAGAGGCTGATACACTTATAAAAACAAAGAATTGGCAGATGGTTGAGGATGCAGGGAGAGGATTCAGACGTGTGGTTCCATCACCAAAGCCACTGTCTATACTCGAGGCACAAACCATAAAAAGTCTTGCAAATCTTGGCTATGTTGTGATCTGCTGTGGAGGAGGAGGCATACCTGTCTCAATGAAAAACAACGAGACATTGTATGGTATAGAGGCAGTAATAGACAAGGACAGAACCTCCTCTTTACTTGCAACCCAGATCGGTGCAGAAGTTTTTATGATATCTACTGGTGTGGATTATGTATTTCTTAACT
>CAYSBA010000156.1:0-4291 GCA_964429075.1 uncultured bacterium | reverse complement strand
ATGATATACTGTCTTGACATTATGATACAAATCTGAATAAATTAGCATCTATTTTATTCAATAAACTTATTTACGAGCATATATGAAAAAGGGTTATAGAATTGCTGTTGTTGGTGCCACAGGTGCTGTTGGTGGTGAACTACTAAAGATCCTCATGGAAAGAGATTTTCCTGTTGAATCGATAGTTGCACTTGCCAGTAAAGACTCAGAAGGACGCTTTGTTATGTTTGGTGAGGAGTCGATCAGGGTAAGGGCCCTATCTGAATTTGATTTTAATGACATCGAAATTGCATTCTTCACAGCTGGGGCCAAGGTGAGTGAAGCTTATGTACCTGTGGCAACAAAAAAGGGTGCTTTCGTAATAGACAATACATCGCAGTTCAGGATGGATCAAGATGTTCCCCTAATTGTGCCTGAGGTAAATCCGCAGGATATAGAAACAGCCAAAAAAAGAAAGATAATTGCCAACCCAAACTGTTCTACAATCCAGATGGTTATCCCTCTTATGGTGGTAGATCAACTCTTTGGCCTAAAATCTGTCAGAGTAGCTACATATCAGTCTGTTAGCGGCAAAGGAGCAAGGGCCATGGAGGAACTCTTCGAACAAACACGATCTGCATATGGAAGCAAACAGATGAAATCCTCTGTTTTTGATCATCAGATTGCATTCAACTGTATTCCCCATATTGACGTATTCCTCGACGATGGTTACACCAAAGAAGAAAAAAAGATGCTGAACGAAACAAGAAAAATCCTTCACAAACCGGGGCTATCTCTATCCGCTACTGCAGTAAGAGTACCGGTTTTTTATTGCCATGCAGAGGCAATCTGGGTAGAAACAGAAACTGAGGTTGATCTTGAAAGATTCAGAGAGACCCTTTCTGATACAGATGGGGTAAAGGTTATAGACAATCCTGCAAGAAAAGAGTATCCAATGCAAGTCTACTGTGCAGGGAAGGATGAGGTATTTGTAGGAAGAATAAGGAAGGATACTGCTACAGAAAGAGGCATCTGTATGTGGGTTGTCTCTGACAATCTAAGAAAGGGTGCCGCACTCAATAGTATTCAAATCGCTGAACTATTAATAAAAGGAGGCTATTGTGAATAAACTATCCATTGAAAAATACAGGGTGGCATTTAAAGATCTCTATCACTCCTTCAGCACTGTTGGTCTCAATTTTAAAAGTACCGCTCAGATACATAAAAAGGTAAAACTTATTGGTCAGGAACGGGCAATTACTGCCATAGAACTTGGCGTAAATGTAAAAGACAACGGTTATAACATTTATATATCAGGTCCTGATGGCACAGGAAGAACCAGCTATATTATGAGATACCTTAAAAAGGTCGCCAGAAGGATGCCCACCCCTTCAGATATCTGTTTTATTCATAACTTTGAGCACCCTGAACATCCCAAAGTGATCATGCTACCTGCAGGGAAAGGTAAGGAATTCTCAAAGGCAATGGAAGAAAATATTGAACAACTGAAAATAGAAATCCAGCAGGCATTCGAAAGTACAGACTATGAAAATCGTATTGCATCAATCCTTCACAAATATAATCAGAAAAAACAGGTTCTCTTTGAGCAGTTGAACGAGAAGGCAAAAGACTTTCATCTCATTGTTAGATGGGACAAATTCAAAATAGCAGCAATTCCAGCAAAAGAGGATGGTAGTCCCTACACCGAACAGGAATTCAGGAGTCTTACTGAAGAACAAAAGATGGATTTTGAAAAGAGACAGGAGAAATTCAGCAAACATATAAGGAGCTTTTTACGTAAAGAAAGACAACTGGATGAGAAGATCAATGAAGAGGTCAAGAAACTACAAAAAGAGCTTGGAGAATTTGTAGTAGGGAATCGTTTCGATAGCCTTGAGAAAAAATTTAAGGAACACAAAGAGGTGTTGGAGTATCTTAAAGAGGTAAAAGAACATATTCTTTCAAATCTTGGCCGCTTTATGCCAAAACAGAAACCCCAGCTTCCATTTTTCGAGATGATAAAAGATGGTGACTTTAGGGAGTACAGGGTCAATCTTGTTGTTGATAACTCAGGATTAAAAGGCGCTCCAATTGTTTATGAACCCAACCCAACATTTTACAACCTCTTTGGAAAAATCGATAAAAGCTTTAATTTTGGCATGTATCAGACCGATTTCACAATGATAAAGGCTGGCTCACTCTGCAAAGCAAATGGTGGTTTTATTGTACTCAATGCACTCGATCTTTTAAGAAATTTCGGTGTATGGGATGGCATTAAGAGGGTCATCGAAAATAAAGAAATCAGGATAGAAGAGGTTACAGAGCTGTACGGACTTCCTTCAATAAGTACATTAAGGCCCATGCCAATCCCCGTAAATCTAAAAATAATAATCATAGGTAGTTCCTATCTCTATCACCTGCTCTATAATTTAGATCAGGACTTCAAAAAGATGTTTAAGGTCCGTGCTGATTTTAACTACGAAATGGATCGCAAAAGAAAGACCATTGACGGTCTTATTGCATTCATAGCAGAGGAATGCAGGAGGAATGGATTCAGACACCTCTCACCTTCTGGTGTGGCAGCGGTCATAGAGTATGCATCAAGGATCGTTGATGATAAGGATAAACTTACAGCACGACTTGGATTAATTAAAGACCTTTTGCTTGAGGCCTCATACTGGGCCGGGAGAGACCACAGCAGACTTGTAACAAGAAAATATGTAGAAAAGGCAATCCTTGAGCGCAAACATCGTTCTGATGCAATAGAAGAAAAGATCAGGGAGATGATAATCCAGGATACCCTTATGATAGATACAACTGGTAACAAAGTAGGCCAGATCAATGGGCTTTCTGTAATCAGTCTCGGAGACCACATCTTTGGAAGGCCCCAGAAGATCACAGCAAGGGTCTTTCTCGGGCAAAAGGGTGTTATCAACATAGAGAGAGAGGCCAAACTATCTGGCACCATTCACGACAAAGGTGTTTTGATTCTTGGAGGCTTTTTGGGATGGACCTATGGTAGATTTATCCCGCTCTCTATATCAGCCACTTTATGTTTTGAACAGACCTACTCTATGATTGACGGAGACAGTGCATCGGCTGCAGAGCTGTTTGTACTTTTGTCAACAATATCGGAAAAACCTATAAATCAATCCTTTGCCGTAACAGGATCTATCAACCAGTTTGGTGAGATTCAACCTGTAGGTGGAATAAATGAAAAGATTGAGGGATTCTTCAGAGTATGCAAAGAAAAGGGTCTTACAGGTGAGCAGGGAGTAATAATCCCGAGGCATAATATAAGAAATCTTATGCTTGATAGAGACGTCAGAAATGCTGTTCGTGCCGGTAAGTTTCATATCTATGCAATATCACACATCAATGAGGGCATTGAAATTCTATTTGGATTAAAGGCTGGTGAACAAAATAAAGACGGAAGTTTTCCAAAAGGTACACTCAACTACTTTGTATTTGAAAAGCTCAAAGAATACAATGAAATATTAAGAAAAAAAGATCAAAAAGAGCAAAAAAAGGTACAAAGACAAAAAAATGATAGAACATAGGGCTTTATTCGTTACACATATCCCTTTTGAAACACCCGCAAATGTAGAAAGATACTTCAGAAAAAGGGGTATCCAAACAACAACCATACTCATATCACAGGACTCAAAAAGTTCACTATGGGATAAATCAGATATAATTGTCCTCTTTGGTGGGCCCATGGGTGTTTATCAGGCCAACGAGTATCCATGGATAAATGAGGAACTACAACTCATCGAGGATGCAATAACAAATGGTAAAAAGGTCCTTGGTATCTGTCTTGGAGCTCAGCTCATTGCGAGATCACTTGGATATAGTGTATATCCCAACAAACATAAAGAGATAGGATGGCATGAGGTAACTATAACAGAAGATGGAGCATCAACAGTTTTCAGCGGGATAAAAAATCCATTAAAGGTCTTTCAATGGCATGGTGATACCTTTGATCTGCCAGATGATGCACTCCTTCTTGCAACCTCTGATGCATGTAAAAATCAGGCTTTTTTGTATAAAGATCATGTGCTTGCCCTTCAATTTCATCTTGAATATACAATAAACAGTATCGAAAACCTGCTAAAGTATCTTGATGATCATACCCAAAGAGGTCCTTTCATCCAGAATGAAAAGACTATAAGGGATGGTTACATTTATCTGAGTGAGCTTGAAAGAAATCTAAATAAAATACTCGATAATTTCCTCTTTTAATCGTATGTCTCAGACTCTGAGACTTCATCCTGAATTTATTGCCTTTGTCAATGGGCTCAAACCTGCTATA
>CAYSBA010000155.1:0-4298 GCA_964429075.1 uncultured bacterium | reverse complement strand
ACATTCTGGGAAGAAATGTGAGGTGAGTATCAAAAGACTGTATACATTCTGAAAGGTATCAAGAAAATCATAAATATTGTTGATTAATGAAGTTGTATCGTTAAGGGGTAATGTAAATGCCTTTATTTGTGTGGCTTTAAAGTAGCGTATCCAGCATTTTTTTATTGTATAACCCCTTCTGGGTTTCATCAATAGCAGGCGAATAATATCTATACCCGATGCAGAGGACGGGGTTGATGGTGTTTCAAATTCTGAATTCCTCTTTTTTAATACCAGTTTTACCGTACTTTTATGGATAGGGCCGAAGAAGGGGGAACTGAAGAATGGCTCCTGATTATACCACTCCTTGAAAGAGTGAGGTATTTCCCCGATTGGTCTTGCAAGGAGTGTCAATCCTTTAAGCTGAAGTCTGGATTCTACCTCAGCAGGGTCTTCATTTATCGATACCACTACCAGAGAATTTTTCTCCTCCAATTTCATCAAGCTCTCTTTTAAGTTGCTTTTCTATAGATTCAATATCTATACCAGACTCAGAAAAATAGTCTAACATATCATTTTGTGGCCAGGATGAAAATATCATCTTCTTACCCTCTGTTGGATGTTTAAAAGATATCACTGTGGCATGTAGCATCAGACGGGGCGCAGGTGTAGTAATACCATGTGATAATTCACCTCGTCTTGACCCATAAATCCTGTCTCCAACAATTGGACAGGATATATATTTCATATGCACCCTTATCTGGTGAGTCCTTCCTGTCTTTGGTTTTACAAATAAAAGACTTGACCCTTTAGTTTCAGAGATTACCCTGTAGTATGTGATAGCCCGTCTTTTGGAGAATGTAACTACAGAGTAACGCTTTCTGTCCCTTGGATGTCGGCCAAAGAAGGTATCGATGGTGGCCTCCTTTTTTACAGGAGAGCCAGTTACAAGTGCAATGTAGAGCTTAAAAACCTGCCTCTCTATAAATTGTAATTGAAGTATTTTGTGAGCATGATCATTCTTTGCAATCACCATGACTCCTGATGTCTCCATATCGAGACGATGCACAATACCAGGCCTTAATAGGCCACCCACACCTGAAAGGTCCTGTATCCTGTATAAGAGCCCAGAGACAAGAGTACCCTTTTTTCTGCCTGCTCCCGGATGTACAACCACACCAGACGGTTTTGAAACAACTGCAATATCACTGTCCTGATACAGTAGTTCAAATGGTACATCTTCTGGTTCTAAAAGATCATAGGGTTCTGGTTCGGGTAGAAATACCTCTATAATCTGTCCTTTTTTCACTTTATAGGAGGGCTTTTTGTTGTACCCATCAATTAATACGTGTCCCTTTTTTATAAGCCTCTCTATCATGCTTCTTGAGATATTTTTGAGCCTTGAGGATAAAAATATGTCCAGACGTAAATTCTCCTCGCCCTCTTTTACCAGGATATTGAATTTGTTGTGATTTATATCTATCACCAGGCCGGTGATTTTACGGAACGCTGAGAAAACAAAAGGACATCAACGAGCGCCCTGTTGAAGATGTTATATTTTTTGTCAATCTCTTCAGATACACGTTTCAGATACTGCTCTCTTGCTTCTTCAATCTCTGCCTTTAGTCTGATAAAGAGATCATCATTTTTCATTCCTTCAAGGACAAGCTTTTCGTTGTAGGCAATTATGTCGCTGACAACTGCCTTAGCAAACCTTTCTGCCCTATCCCTATCTTCGATCATGTTTTTCATAGTCATGATTTATCAACCATAAATTTATTTGTCAAATGAAAGGATGTCAAAAAATTTGCATCCCGGTAATAATGTAGTATAATCTACCACATGAGACGTATAACAATGACAGATCAACAGCAGGGATTTTATTCAAATCAAACAAGACTTATCACAGGTATCCTTAAAGATGCCCTGTTCTTCTTCTTTGCCTGTTTTGTTTTTGTGGTAACACTGAGCCTTTTTTCATTTAATACCAATGACATGGCAGTAATGAAACTTGAAGGCCGTGTCCATAATCTCGTAGGACCAATAGGGGCTTACATATCCTATGTCTTTTTTTCCAATCTTGGTCTTGCCTCCTACCCTGCACTATTTTTTATCCTTGTCATACTCTATAAAGGTCTTGTCAAAGGTGACTATAAGGATTCACTCTTTAAATCTTGTGTTTCTATATTTGCTGTAATCAGCATAGCCTCACTCCTTCATGCATCCTCAACCACACTAAAAGGTGTTGTATTTTTGCCTGGTGGAGAGCTTGGTGCCCTCTTCTACTCCCTTATTGCAAGTCAGCTGTACAGGACAGCCACTATATGGGTATATACCCTCTTTTTAATTTGGATGCTGTCTCTGTTTTTCTCAATAAATCTTGTTACATTTTTCGATTACACCACCAGGGGGATCAAAAAGGCTTGCATAATAACCTATTATTATGCAAGGATTGGCCTTCTGGGATGTATAGGGTTTTTTACAAAGTTGCCACCTATTACAAAGGCCTTTATAAAAAGTGGAAAAGATATCATACTATTAACAAAAAAGGCATTTCCTGAACGAAAAAAGAACCTTATAAAAGAGGGTGCATACCTTTTCCCTGAAGAACTTGTACAAGAAGACCTATCATTGATGCCACCTGTCCCTCATGACGAAGAAGATAATTTTACTTCCACTAAGACTAAGACAATACCCATTACTGATACAAAAAGACACATTGATAGTGCAAAAATAGATGATACAAAAGTAATAAAGGAACCCAGAAAAAATAGTGATTCAGTGGGATCAAGAGCTAAAAAGTCTGTGTCTGATTTTTCGCCCATTCCTTCTACGATTTTGAAAGACAATCCCGAAGCAGGGAGTCTATTTACAGAGGAAGAACTTTGGAACAAGGCAAGGTTATTAAAAGAAACCTTCAAGATCTATGGTGTTGACGGAGAGGTAGTCAGAATCTGTCCCGGTCCAGTTATTACCACCTTTGAATTCAAACCCAAAGATGGAGTGAGACTGAGTAAGATAAGGGAGCTTGAGAGTGAACTTGCAATGCATCTAAAGGCAGAAAGTGTAAGGACAATAACACCTATCCCTGGCAAGGATGTTGTAGGGGTTGAAATACCAAACGAGGTACGGCAAAACGTCTATCTTAAAGACATTATTCAGTCTGATGTCTTTAAAAAGATTAAATCTCCTCTAACAATTGCTATAGGAAAGGATGCTGAAGGTAAACCTGTTGCTCGCAATCTTGCTGATATGCCACATCTGCTTGTAGCAGGTTCTACAGGTTCTGGAAAGAGTGTTGGGATGAATACTATGATCACCTCTATATTAATGCATTCAAGTCCCCATGAGGTAAAGGTTATTATGATAGATCCAAAGAAGCTTGAATTCAGTTTCTATGAAGGTATACCCCATCTTTTGTTGCCTGTTATTACTGAACCTAAAGAGGCAGTACAGACACTACGCTGGCTTCTAAAGGAGATGGAAAGACGTTATGAATCTATGAAGGTGGTCGGTGCAAAAAAGATAGACGACTATAACAAAAAGATGGAAAAATTTAAAAAATCCGGAAAACTTGAAGAGATGATTGAGAGAATAAAGGAAGAAGCCGGTTGTAACGACGGAGATGATATTGAGCATCTACCATATGTTGTTGTATTTATAGATGAGCTTGCCGATCTGATGATGGTGGCAGGTAAGGAGATTGAGGCTGCGATAATTAGATTGGCACAACTTGCAAGGGCAGCTGGTATACATATGGTTGTTGCAACACAGAGACCCTCTGTAGATGTTGTAACAGGCCTGATCAAGGCAAATTTTCCGGCAAGGATCTCATTTAAAGTAGCTACAAGGGCAGATTCAAAGACTATATTGGATACAAATGGTGCTGAAAGACTCCTGGGTAAGGGTGATATGCTTGCTCTGTTCCCTGGCGAAAAATTAAAAAGGGTGCATGGAGCATATGTAACCGATGTTGAGATAGAAAATGTTGTAAGGGAATTGAAAAAACTCGGTAAGCCAGAATACAGATCAGATATACTCAAAGAAGATACAGGTTTTTCACTGAGTGGTAATAGCGGTGGAGATGATCTGTATGATCAGGCTGTTCAGTTTGTATCCAGACTTGAGATGATATCTGTATCCAAGCTACAGAGAAAGTTTAGTATTGGTTACAATAAGGCAGCAAAGATTATAGAAAAGATGGAAGAGGATGGCATAGTTGGTCCTCCAGAGGGTCAGAAGGGCAGAAAGGTACTCATTGAACCACTCTGATACCTCAACAAAAGTGTAAGGTCTGTCTTTTTATCAAGCCTTAGAAT
>CAYSBA010000154.1:1304-4343 GCA_964429075.1 uncultured bacterium | reverse complement strand
ATACAGGGGTTCTTAGTTGATTTACTTCATGCTCTTGACATTTTGGAAAAGGCAAATTATATAAGCAAATAATATAATAGCTTATGTGATAAGTAATAAGGAGATTAACTTATGTTGCCAAAGTGGCTTGATTTGCGTTACAGGAGTCTTCTTGATTCATTCGGGGAAGCGTCTTTTCGTGCAGAGGATGCATCAAGGGTACTGAATGATAAACACATGGACAGTCCTGATCAGGTGAACGTGATCCTCTCCGAGTTAAGAAAGGTAGGTTTGCTGAAAGTTGCTATGGATCCACAGGATGCAAGAAAAAGGATTTATACTCTGGTAAGTCACAAGGAGTTCATTGCCCGAAAATTGCCCGATCCAAAGGAGGGTCTCAACAGAGCAGATCTTGAATCCCTCCTTAAGGCTGCAGCTGATCTGATCAGAACCAGGGTAGATTACACTTTTATTCTTATTCTTCTTTTCTACAAAAGGATGAGCGATAAATGGAAAAAGGAGTATGAAGATGCATACAGAGAGGCACTATCTGACGGGATGACTGAGGAAGAGGCAGAGATTGAGGCAAAAAATGCTGTTTATCACGATTTTGACATACCAGAGGAGTTTTTGTGGGATAACATTAGAAAGGATCCTGCAAGACTTCCAGAGAATTTTTCAAAGGCAATGAAGGCTCTGGCGGAGCGAAACCCTGAGATAAGAGAGGTTTTTGAGAATGTAGATTTTGTACAGTTCACCAGCAACAGAGAGAATGCTGAGATCCTGAGACAGCTTGTTGAGTTGTTCAGTTCACGCTCATTGAAAGAGGTGTCACCCGATATCCTTGGAGATGCCTATGAGTGGATTTTAAGGTACTTTGCCCCTCAAAAGGCAAAGGAGGGTGAGGTTTACACTCCAAAAGAGGTTATAAATCTCATCGTTGAAATGTTAGATCCAAAGCCAGGTGAAAGTGTATATGACCCTGCCTGTGGTTCGGGTGGTATGCTTATCAGCGCATATAAACATGTTGAGAATAATCTTGGCAGGCAAGAGGCAGACAAACTCTTTCTTTTTGGGCAGGAATACAACCATAAGACCCTTGCCTTAGCTAAAATGAACCTCTACATTCATGATATCAGAAATGGTCAACTTGCTTTAGGAGACACATTGCTTTATCCTAAATTTAAAGAAGGTGATAAATTAAAGAAATTCGATCTTGTTATAGCCAATCCCCCTTGGAATCAGGATGGATATAGCGAGGAGACTCTTAAAAAAGGTGAGTTCTGGAGAGAGAGATTCAACTTCGGGTTCACACCAAGACAATCAGCAGACTGGGCATGGATACAGCATATGCTGTCTTCAGCAAAGGATGACACCGGCAGAGTCGGGGTTGTTATAGACAACGGATGCCTTTTTAGAGGCGGGAAGGAAAAGGCAACAAGAACGAGCGTACTCAATGCTGACTTGATAGAGGCTGTTATTCTGCTTCCTGAAAAACTCTTTTATAATACTGGAGCACCAGGAGCAGTAATTGTCCTCAATAAAAATAAACCAAAGCCAAGGAAAGAGAAAATTTTATTTATAAATGCAAGCAATGAATACGAAAGGCATCCGGATGTTCGGAAACTCAACCGCTTGGGAGATGAGCATATAGAAAAAATAGTCAAAGCATATAAGGATTTGAGATTGGGAGATGTGAGATCTGAGATTGAAGGGTTTGCAAAAGTGGTAGAGATTGAGAAGATAAAGGAGAACGACTATAACCTGAATGTTACGCTTTATGTGTTCCCAGAGGAGGAGATTGAAGAGATAGATGTAAAAAGGGAGTGGCAACAGCTCAAAGATATAGAAAAGGAGCTTGGCATGATAGAGCAAAGGATAGAGAATTACCTGAGAGAGCTTGATATAGGATAAAAAGGATGATTATGAAAACGAAGCAAAGATGTGGCTCCCAACCTATAAGAGATAGAGATGGGTTACAATATTATTCAAAGGGAGGGGACATGATGAACAGGCCTGAGTTAATCCCTGAGGTTAAGGTTTAATATAGCACTATGACTGCTAATAATTAGCAATTATACTACTAATGATTAATAATGGTAACATTGAAGAGATCTTTTATGCCCTTGACAGGCAGATAGGTGTTTATAGTGGGTCACACATAGCTCTTGTAGTATGCGGAGGGACAGCTCTATCAGCTCTTGGTCTCGTAAGTAGAACGACAAAAGATGTGGATGTGCTTGGACAGGTAGAAATTATAGATGGGAAAATCAGGATTACAAAGATAAACGAATTCCCATGCTGGCTAAAAGAGGCAGCTAATACTGTAGGAAGAGATTTTGATTTACCTGAAAATTGGTTGAATCTTGGTCCTGCTTCTCAACTGGACACAGGGTTACCCGATGGATTTGAAGAAAGGCTTATAAAGAAAAGGTATGGAACCTTTTTAACTGTATACTTTATAAGTAGAGTTGATCAAATATTTTTCAAACTCTATGCCGCCCTGGACAGAGGCGATTATCATGTACAGGATTTGTTTGCCTTAAAGCCCACCTTTAAAGAAATGGAAGAGGCAACACAGTGGATACTTACCCAGGGATGTTTCAGGAGGTTTTAAGCTGATATTAAAAGACTTCTTAATAAGGTATGGTTATGAAGATATCGCCAGAAGGATTTAGTAAAAGGTTTTGTGATATCCTTCTTGATATTCACTGGAAGCAGTGGTCGGCTCTCGGTGTAGCATCTAATATCAATCCAGAGAAGAACTGGATAATAGATCTTGAAGCTTTAGCTGTATCTACTTTTGCAGTAGGTGTACTGGACAGACGTCTCTTGAGTGCCTCCATAGAGTGGTTGAGTACTTATGGTAGATTGATAAATACCAAAAGGATAAAGAGGGTTAGGGATCTATTTGTTACACCAATAGCTGACTTAAAAAATACCAGTCTAATTGATCGAGAGACATTAGATTTGTTTGATGGGCTTTTCAAGAAAGATGAAAAAGAAAGAGATTTTAAGGGTAGTTTAATGTTCCTTAAAGAAACTGGTTCTGAATATGGA
>CAYSBA010000154.1:0-1294 GCA_964429075.1 uncultured bacterium | reverse complement strand
GAGGTATAGTAACAGAACCCTTTATTCAAAGACTATCACTACTGCAGCTTAAACTCAGAGGTATATTTGGAGTGGAGTCTAAAGCAGAAGTTTTTTTATATCTTTTGGCTCATGACAAAGGTAACTCTAATTCAATCGCAAGAGAGGTTTTTCACAGTCAGAGAAATGTTTATGAGATTCTCAAAAGGTGGCACAAAGCTGGATTGTTAACTAAGATAGATGACACAAAGCAGGGTATCTTTACACTTGAGAAAAGAGACAAATGGTTTGCTCTTTTTGAGTTAAGAGAGCCTTTTTTATACTTAAACTGGGTCAATGTATTTCATTTACTGGATCAAATACTAAAATCAATAACAACCAGGCCCTGGGCTGGTGATGAATATTTACTTGCATCATTTTTTAGAGGTATCTTTGAGAAAGCAAAGATCACAGGAAAATCTTTAGGGGTTTCCTTTCCTGATCCAGGCCACTATCCTGGTGCAGAGTACTTTACACACTTTGCAGCCAGAGTGCTGGAGGTGCTTGCAAGAATTAACCAACCAATAGCCCATAATAACGGTTTGGGAGCAGATGAGAAGTAGAATGCTAAAGATGACTAAAAGCAAGCATGACAAAATTGCAGAGAGGTTAGCAAAGAAATTTGGAACTGAATATAAAAAGCATAAAGGGATAGATATAGTGACAGAGGATAGAGTGATAGAAGTTGAAACCACGAAAAACGGTGTATATCAGGGAATAGACCAGGTAAAAAGGTCATCAAAAGCACGGTATATTGCTGTTAATGATAGGAATATCCAGAATGCTTTGAAAGCCACTGAAGGGACAGGAATAGGAGTTATGGATGATAGGGGGAAGATAGTAAAAAGGGCGGGGAAAAGAGGAAAGGAATAAAAAAAATAGCATGGTTAAAGATGAAAAGAGAAGTAAAAACACTTTTAAACAGGAGTATAGATTCTTTGCTGTTGTCTATTGAGCAGTTTAATAGGCCATATAGCAGAGGAAGAGTTGTTAGTGTTTTTATGTTATTAAATCACAGCTTTGAAATGCTTTTAAAGGCTACGATTGTGTATAATGGTGGAAAAATAAGAGAGAAAAAAGCGAAAGAGACTATAGGATTCGACCACTGTGTTAGAAAATGTCTTTCAGATTCTCAAGTTAAGTGTCTTAATGAAGAACAAGCATTAGTAATTCGAATGATTAACAACTTAAGAAATGCTGCAACGCACTACTTATTAGATATCACCGAAGAGCAATTTTATCTCCATGTTCAATCAGGTGTTACAGTGTTTAGGGA
>CAYSBA010000153.1:0-4366 GCA_964429075.1 uncultured bacterium | reverse complement strand
TTTAGCTAGATATTTTTAGGATTTTTATTACCATTGTTTAGATATATTTAAGACAAAATTTTTCAATATTTTGAACATTATGGCTGGCATACAATTTGACATTTTCATGATGAATCTTTCAGAGGTGTTGCAATATGATTGCAAGAGTAAACTCTTTTTCGCTTGAAGGTATATACGCACTTAGGGTCGTGGTTGAGGCAGGACTTGAGATGGGTCTTACAAATTTTAATCTTGTTGGGCTTCCAGAGACAGCAGTTAAAGAGAGCAGGATCAGGGTAGAGTCTGCTATTTTAAACTCCGGTTTTCTTTTCCCCCACAGAAAAATTATTGTAAATATGGCACCTGCTGACATCAAAAAAGAGGGCTCATCCTTTGATTTACCGATTGCAATCTCCATCCTTGTAGCTCAAGAAGGTGACAGACTAAAAGAGAGAGTGCAGAGATTTTTGATCTGTGGAGAGCTATCTCTCTATGGGAGTCTTAGGAGGGTAAGAGGTACGCTATCTGCAGCTGTACTTGCACGCGACCTTGGATTAGATGGCATAATACTACCTGCTCAAAATGCCAAGGAGGCTTCTGTAGTAGAGGGTGTAAACGTATATGGTCTTGAAAATCTTGATCAGGTAATGTCTTTTTTGAGCGGAAAGATTGAAGTAGAGCCTACCAGATGTAATGCGAAAAAATTCCTAAAAGAGGGGCAGGAATATCCAATAGACTTTAATGAGGTTAAAGGACAGGAGTGTGCAAAAAGGGCACTTGAGGTTGCTGCAGCAGGAGGTCATAACCTTCTTCTTGTTGGACCGCCTGGAAGTGGTAAGACCATGCTTGCAAAAAGGCTTGTTACAATATTGCCACCCCTTGAATTTGAAGAGGCGGTTGAAACTACAAAGATCTATTCTGTTGCTGGGCTACTGGATCCATCAAAACCACTTATAACTACAAGACCATTCAGATCACCCCATCATACAATCAGTGATGTAGCATTGATTGGTGGTGGACAGTATCCAAAACCAGGCGAGGTCTCCAAGGCGCACAATGGTGTACTGTTTCTGGATGAACTTCTGGAGTTTAAAAAATCGGTACTTGAAGTACTCAGACAGCCTATTGAAAATCGAAAAGTTACAATCTCAAGGGCTGCAATGAGTATAACCTATCCTTCAGAATTTATGCTCGTTGCTGCAATGAACCCCTGCCCCTGTGGTTATTTTGATGACCCCTATCATCAGTGCACCTGTTCTCCACGGGCAATCCAGAGATACCGTTCGCGACTGTCAGGGCCCCTTCTTGATAGAATAGATATATTTGTTGAAGTTGCAGCTGTAAGATATAAAGAACTCTCAGATAAAAGGAGAGGCGAATCATCAAAACAGATAAGAAAGAGGGTTACTGAGGCAAGAAAGACTCAAAGAGAGAGATTTAAAAAAAGTAAGATATTCTGCAATGCCCAGATGACCCCTTCAATGATATATCGGTATTGTCCGCTTGATAGAGAGAGTGAAAGACTACTTGAGAATGCTGTAGAAAAGATGGGTCTTAGTGCCCGTAGTTACCACAGGATAATAAAAGTGGCCCGAACCATAGCCGATCTTGAAGGCCAGAACGACATAAAATCTCATCATATTGCTGAGGCAATTCAGTATAGATCCACAAGACTGAGAGACTAATAAAAGGCTAAAAATCAATTATCAATGGAGGTATTATGAAACAGGAAAAGAGGCTTGAATCAATCATCAAGCAGATCAAAAAAACCTTTGGTGAAGGAAGTATAATGAAGATGGACAGAGAGACAAGGCCTGAGGTAGATGCAGTTTCAACCGGTTCACTTCTGTTGGATATGGCCACAGGAATAGGTGGCTATCCAAAAGGCAGGATAGTAGAGATCTTTGGTGAGGAATCAACTGGTAAGACTACCTTTGCCCTCCTTGCTATTTCTGAACATCAGAAAAAAGGTGGAATCTGTGCATTTATTGATGCAGAACACTCCCTTGATATTAACTATGCAGAGACACTGGGAGTAGACCTGAAGGATCTTATTATCTCCCAGCCAGACTACGGAGAACAGGCCCTTGAAATCACCCATTCACTTGTTAAATCAGAGGCTATATCACTTATAGTTGTGGATTCAGTAGCAGCCCTTGTCCCACGTTCAGAACTTGAAGGTTCAATGGGTGAGGGGAAAATCGGACTACAGGCAAGATTGATGAGTCAGGGAATAAGAAAGATAGCCATCTCAGCCTATAAGACAGGTACAACTGTGATTTTTATCAACCAGCTGAGATCAAAGATAGGTGTTCTCTATGGTCCAAATACAACCACTACAGGGGGTAATGCACTTAAATTTTATGCCTCTATGAGGATTGAATTAAAAAGGAGAGAGATCCTTAAGGATGGGGAGAAAAAGATAGGACAGAAGATACAGATAACGGTTGTTAAAAACAAGTTATCCCCTCCATACAGAAACTGTGTTGTGCCCATATATTTTGGTAAAGGACCTGACAGGAACGAAGAGATCCTTGAACTTGGACTGCAGAAAAATATCATTACAAAAGAGGGCTCATGGTACTGTTTTTCAGATAAAAAACTGGGACATGGTAAACAGAAGGCAATTCTAACACTATGCCAGGATCCTCAGATAGCGGCCATGATTATGGAGAGTGCTTAGATGAAAACCACAATATTCTGCCTTTTAACATTCCTACTCTTTACAGAAAAGATCCAAGCAAAATCAGATCTTTTAAGCTGCCTTGAGACAATCGATAAATCTTACGATATGCAAAAAGAGACCTTTTTTAGAGAATGCAGCACCTATTTAATCCTGAATGGTAGCCCTGAAGACCTCTGCCTATGTATAAACAGGAGACTACAGAAATCAAGATCAAAATTTTATATAAAAGATAAAAACATAGAGCTATTCAAAAAAAGTATAGTAAAGATAAGCAGAAAAATATTTCTTTCAAAACTTCTACCAGTTGTCAGGATAGGTATTACACCATCCTATAGATTTGAAAGCAAAAAGATCAAAAGTCATGTTGAATTTTTTATACTCCTTAGATGGCAGATAATTCCATTACAAATAGAAAAAGAAAACATCAATTTTAAGTCTATATTGAGAGAACTTTTGAAAATATAAAGGAGACTGCCATGAAAAATATACAGACTATTATATTTGTGGTTACTCTTTTTATCAATCACCTCGCATTCTCTGAAGAACCTGTCCCAAACAGGTGTCTTCCTGATGCTACACTGTTTCTTAAAATGGTAAAGAATAGTTCTGGCTATGTGGATGCAGGTGTTGATGGATGGATAAAGAGGGCAAGGGTCTCAGCCTGGCTGCCTGAGATTAATGCAAGAACAGAGATTACGGATAGCTCTAAGGATACAAAAAGCATTGAGGTTTTGCAGTATCCTGAGCAGAGCCAGAATATCTCAAAGAATATCTCCTACAAAGTTGAGGTATCCTGGGACCTTTCAAACTTGATATACAACGGTGATGAACTCAGGGCAGCAAGGGAAAAACTCTACTGGATGGAATACCTATTTGATCTTTTAAAAGATGCAACAGAGGTGTATCTGGCAAGGAA
Organism: uncultured bacterium; assembly: GCA_964429075.1. Lineage (GTDB taxonomy): Bacteria > CAYSBA01 > CAYSBA01 > CAYSBA01 > CAYSBA01 > CAYSBA01. The sequence continues at coordinate 785 of CAYSBA010000153.1, read as the reverse complement.
AGAAGCATATATTAACTATTTCAGATCAAAAAATAGAGATTCTGTGATTGACATTCAGAATTATGATGCAAAACTGATCCTCTATACAAACGGCAAGATTAAAAGATTTATTAAATCTCACTGCCCTGATTTTATAAAAAAGGAGGAAAAATAATGAAAATAAAGTTGATAACCATACTTTCTATCCTTATCCCTCTTTTTAGTTGTATGAACTTTGATAGTATTGATACTTTAGGATTCTCTATACCCGATACCTACAAAAAGGGAATTATCATTGATAATGATAGCGTTATCAAAATCGAATTTAATAAAACACCATCACGCGATACTATTTCTTCAAAAAATATTCACTTAATATACCTTGGCAGAATTTTTGAAACAGATCCTTATTTGCCACAGAATATTGATATAGAAAAAGATTCTGTCCCAGTACAGGTATTTCAATACAAAAAAATGATTACGGTCGATCCAATTGAAGATCTCAGACCTGCATCTATATACCTGCTTCTCTTCTCAAAGGATATTGTTGACATTAGAGGGATACCATTGCGTGTAGATAATGATTCAGATTATCTCAGGATACCGGTGTATACTAAAGATGCAAAAGATCAAAAAGCGCCTGAACTGCTCTGGATTGCACCCTCTGGTGATGGGATCTGTGAAGGACTCAATAAAATACTTATTGCCTTCAGTGAGTCTGTAGTGATAAATCAATTAATTAATAATCTATTCTTAGAGGCACAGGATCATAAGGTTAAAGTAGAAAGGGCAAAACAGTTGAAAAA
>CAYSBA010000152.1:0-4406 GCA_964429075.1 uncultured bacterium | reverse complement strand
TCTTTATAGTTATGTTACACATATTTCATAAGGATATTAACACCTCATTATCTCTTTACTTTTTTATACATTGAGTTAGATAAAATTACGATTAGTTTTTATATAAAAGTGATCCGACTTTTTACAATAATTGCATTTTTTATAAATCTTTCATGTAACACTAAAAAAGGAATCGAGAATAACTTTAACTTAGATAAAAAGCCAGACAAATTACCTAATATCAGGCTCTATTCAAAAGATAGTCCACTTAATCAGAAAGTTGGTAAAAATCCAGAAATCGATCCAGATTCTTCATTTTTTATCTCACATCTGTTTGAGGTAATAAAATTGCCACCTCAAGATCCAGATTTTGAAGACTCTCTTGGCCTGCCAGATGATGGTTGTGCAAAATTTGAATAGATTTAAAGCTGGAATATCGATATAATTTCTCAAAAGTATCCTGATGAGGGTTGACTTGCTCAATTGGCTGTCCTATAAAAGGTTATATGAAAAAGCTTCTTTTATCTGTAAGCATATATTTAATCTTTTTGGTAAGTAGCTGTGCAAACAGACAGAATATTGTAATCCCTGCTTTAGATTTCATTCAGAGTCCGGCCCTCTCTGGCCAGAAGGTCAAACTGTTCCTGGATGACAACTATTTTGAGCTGGATATTGATCAAACAAAAAGAACCTTCTCAGGTAATATATCCATAAAGGCGGGAACATATCATCTCAAATTGATATACAGTGCAGCAGGTGTGAGTGGTCCTGTTGATCTTGCAAGCTATGAAAGCGATGTATCAATTGAGAAAAACAAAAAGACATTCCTCAATATTGATAGGTCAGATTTCAATACCTCTTATGATGACGACAATGATGGTGCAACAAACTTAAGGGAAGTAGTACTCGGTTCAGACCCAAAGGATCCGGGTGATCTACCTGACAATCTTATCAGGGTTCCAAACAATCTTCCAACCATACAGTCGGCCATCAATTTTGCCAGTGAAGGAGATATCATTGAGGTCAGACCAAACACCACATCAGACCAGCGGTATCAAGAAAATATAATAATCAAAGACAAAAAGAACTTGATAATAAGGGCTGCAATCGAATATATAAAAATAAGAAAAGATCCAGACAAAAAGGGGCCTATTGTAACCTTTGAACAATCAATGGATATTACCTTTTCTGGTTTTGATATAAGAAGCGGTTCTGCAACCTCAGGAGGCGGAATCTCCATTATCAATAGCAAAAACATAACGCTTGAAGATCTCTGGATCTCTGATAATGAAGCAGACTCAATGGGTGGTGGCATCTACTTGGAAGAATCAACAGATGTGTTTCTGACAAACGGTATTATTACTGTCAACAACTGTAATAAAGGTGCAGCTATAGCTGTTTACCGCTCAGATTTTACAGGCAACAACCTTTTGGTCTATAAAAATTTTTCTGGGTTTACTGGTGGGATCTGGGCAACTGAATCAGATGTCTCTATAAATCACTCCACAATTTATGAAAATGGTGGTTATGAACTATACTCCCCAAAGGATCCGGCATTCACAATGAGTGTTACCGATTCAATAATTTACAGCACAGAAGACGAACCACTGCCAAGTGAATACAGCATATCTTTTTCACACAGCTGCCTGTGGAGTGGTCAGGGTGATTGTCCCTTTACCGATAATGATCCAGATGGTAATATCTGCAAAGATCCTGAATTTAATAATCCGTCCAGCGACGACTTTTCTTTATCTGATAGCTCTCCTGCAAAGGGAATGGCAAGCGACGGTAAGGATATGGGGTATCTATATATCAATGGTGAATAACCATGCAAAAAGCTCTTCCAGTTCAGTGCACACTCTGTTATAAGAGGTGCGAACTGGTAAACGGTCAGCGTGGTGACTGCAGGGTAAGAATTAATCTCGATGGTGAGTTAAAGACCCTGGTATATGCAACCGTATGTGCAAGACATGTAGATCCAATTGAAAAAAAGCCACTATTTCATGTCCTTCCTGGATCTTCTGCATATTCAATAGCAACAGCAGGCTGCAATCTTCACTGTAAGTTCTGTCAGAACTGGGAAATATCTCAAAGAGAACCAGAACAGACCCAGAATATCTATCTACCACCAGACAGGGTGATTGGAGAAGCTGAGATATATGGATGCAGATCTATAGCCTACACATATTCTGAGCCTGTTGTTTTTTATGAATATACCTTCGACTGTGCAAAGATTGCAAAAAAAGCAGGTCTTTTAAATCTCATGATTACGGCCCTTACTATAGAAGAGGATCCACTTAGAGAATTGTGCCCACTTATGGATGCTGCAAATGTTGATCTCAAGTCATTTTCTAAAAAATACTATCATGAGGTTTGCTCCGGGAGCCTGAAGGCTGTCCTTGATGCCCTTGTGGTTATGAAATCCATGGGAGTCTGGGTGGAAATTACCAACCTCGTTCTGCCCGGGATGAACGATTCTCCCTCTGAAACTAAGGCCCTTGCAGGATGGATCAGAGATAATCTTGGCCCTGAAACACCTCTTCACTTTTCACGTTTCTGGCCAATGTACAGGATGAAAAACCTTCCTCCTACACCAGTCAGTACCCTTACGAGGGCAAGGAAGATAGCCATGGATCAGGGATTAAAATATGTATATGTTGGAAATGTCCCAGGACATGAAGGTAACAACACCTTCTGCCCAACCTGTGGTAAGATTATAATAGGCAGACGTGGCTACAGGATCTGGGAATACGCCTTATCAAACGGTAGATGTAAATACTGTGGTACAGAGATTGAGGGTATATGGAGTAATTAAAAGATGAACACTATAACAAGAAAATATAATATGCCTTCAAGGAGAGGATTTATCAAATACCTATTATCAGGTATCTTTACCGTCCTATTTCCACTGCCTAAAAAGACCTTATCCAGAAAAGGTTCACCCAAAAAATTAGAACACTACACACCAGACCCTAAATCGGCACGATTCTACAAAAGACTCTATAGATAAAAACCTATTGCACCAGATATATATATACTATCACCCTTAAGCTGTTTTGCCATCCCGATCTCTAAAAGGAGCCCACCAGAGTAGATACCCGATCCAAAGGTTATGTAGGAATTTTTTGTTATTCCTTCAAGCTTGTATCCGGCCCTTATAGGGAAGACACCATCAATCACATATTCAGCTCCAGCTGAAAGACTCCATGGCCTTCTGCCATCAGAATTCCTTTCATACTCTATATACTGATCCAGATCGAATCCTATCCCTAAAAGACTTACATGTAGGCCGTAACTAAAAGAAAGTGGAGTATCTTTTAGATCGATATCTATTAGATTATATCCAGCAGCACCTATTGAGATGAACTTTGATATTGAAACAACCATTCCTGCGTCAAGGGTTACCCTTGAGATAGATGTATCTTCACTGGAATATTTAAACCATTTAACGGTTGTCCCAAAATGTGAATGAGCACCTGTGACATAGGCTGTAGGAAAATAAAAGACCTGTCTCTTTGCTCCCTGATTATTTGAAAGGCTCCATGAAAATCCTGCAGCAACATCTGAGGTCTTTGAATCAGCTATAGAGAGGGAATACCTACCATTCTTTTGAGGAGATCGAAAAAGATAATTAAATTCAAATCTATATACTTTATATAATGAGAGACAGGCCGGATTCTTCGCAATACAATCTATACCTGTCGCACCTGCTGTACCGCTCATTCCCATTGACATCAGTCTTGTTGAGAGAGGATCATTAGATATATACTCATCCGCTCTGGAGACCTGAAAAAATGCATAATAAATGAATAGTATAAATAGGGTAAAAAACAGTTTTTTCATTGCTAAAACCTCTTCATAACTTCTGGGTCGTAATCAATACTTTCAATCTTTGTAAAAACACCGATTGCATGAGCAACAAGACGCTTTTGATCGTCAAACAGCTTCATCTCACAATAATCCTGCCTTTTGCCGGATTTCAACAACCACCCCTCTGCGAGTAATCCCATCTTTTTTACAGGTCTTAAAAGTTGAATAGAGATACTCGATGTAGCCACCCATATGTTATCCTCTATATTAGCAGCAGAGGTGAACCAACCAGCATTGTCAAGAAGTGTCATATAGACACCACCATGCACTGCAAACAGACCATGATCAAAAGCAGGGTTGTAGGGCATATATATCTTTGCCCGAGCATCATCTGTAAAGGCTAATTGCATCCCCATTGTACGTACTATTGGTGCCTTTTGAAAAAGCTCAACCAGTTGTTCTGTCTTTTTTTTCTGCCATTTCTTCATAGACATCTTTTAACACTATCTATATTTTTTTTAAACATCTAATGCCTGAACACCCATATCACTATCGAAAGTGAAAAAAATATATAAAAAAAAAAAAAAAACCCGCCTACTTTTTGATAAATCATAAGA
>CAYSBA010000151.1:3023-4412 GCA_964429075.1 uncultured bacterium | reverse complement strand
CAAAAAAGTACCTCTTAACACTATCATCATCCATGAGATATGTCTTGTCACTTTCAAGTTCATTCTTAAAAACATCAAAGGCCGCCTCTACTGATCCCCTCTGCTTGTATAATAGATATATCTGCTCGCCTGCTGCATCCAGATTTGAAAGTATACCTATCTTCCCAAACTTCTGACTCTCCTTAAGCATTTCTTCCCTGCTCTTCTGACCCTCACTTATCATCTCTATAAATGTAGTCCCCTCTTCTGCCCTCAATTTCACATCCTTAAACAAATATAGATATACCCCTCTGTGAACCTCCTTCTTAGCCCAGTTTATCCCCTCTTCCGATAAACAAAACTCCCCTGCATATCAATCCCATAATCTATTATCTTGAAATTCCTCCTCACACTCTTTATGAGTTTTATGGGCACAGGTTGGATAACCTTCACTATCGCCATTGCCAGTATTTCATTGTATTCATCAGCAAATGCCTCCTTCAAAAATGGCACTATCTCCTGCGATATCTCATACAGTAACTTAACACTACCATATTCATAAACACTCCGCACATAACGGCTCCTCTTGCTGCCTGTTACTACCCCCTTAGGAGTAATCTTCCCTATATACTTAGATACCTTCTTCCTTTTTCCTTGTTCTTTGACCCATACTGTAGTGGAGTGATAAAGATAATAATTGCCCCCTATCTGCTTTACCTCAAGGGCAACCCCCCTCTTTTTTTCTCCTGCTCTAGTATCTTTTTAACCCACGATTCCATATATATCCTAATAGGGAATATTCATAAACAAAATATCTTTGTCAAGGGGTAGACATTTTTTCTTATTACACATTGATTTTAAAGGAAAGTTATCTATCAAAGAAAAAATCTCATCTGGGTGGCAAAATTATCCCCTAAGAGTTTAAGGAGTTACGGATAAAAAATAACCTTTAACAGCATCATCATCAGATAAATAAATCTTGTCATACTCAAGCCAATTCTTCATGGTGTCAAAAGCAACTTCCACATTCTCCCTCTGCTTATAAAGAAGATATATCTCCTTTCCTTCGCAATCCATATTGGAAAGAATCGCTATCTTTCCAAATTTATTCCTTTCTTATTCAAGCTGCACCTTATCCCTTTTGCCTTTTCAACGGATATGACAAAAATTAGAAAGTCTTACACAGGCTAACAACATAAAAGCAGAGTATTGATAGAATTATTAACCTTTACAATAGCAGGTAATATAGTGGTTATTTGTCCCGTTAGTTAATTTTTCACTGCAACTTATGTCATAGACATAACCTCCATCGTGCAGTCTTGCCATATCACAATCAAGCCCGGACATACCGCATATATCGTTGCAGTTTTTATTATCTTCAAAAGATTTTACGGTTAAATCACACAACCC
>CAYSBA010000151.1:0-3013 GCA_964429075.1 uncultured bacterium | reverse complement strand
CACCGTAGCAGTCTGGGTTGAATGGATATACATATAATTGACTCTGGTTGTATATATCATCGAGCTGGGAACAATCTCTATGACACTCACCACAGTTGTAAGGGTCGTTAAATATATACACACATTCACCACCACAGTAGTACCTTGTATGACTATCAACATCGCCGCAGACAAACTCTATGGTTATTGTATCCGAAACTTCGTTGTTAGCACTATCGTAGAATATTACGGTAAAGGTCCTTGTATCACCACTTCCCTCAGCAAAGTCCCTTACCTGTTTTACAGCATACCAGTCTAAACTTATGCTATAGGTTCCCTGAGCCTGCCAGCTAAAGGCACCGTAGTTATAGGTTGTGTTTTGATAGTCCTCTGTAAGGATACCACCAAGTATATCACCGGGGCCATCAGGATCGTTTACCACTGCAGTGATTGTAAGGGTGTCGAAGTCGCTTATAGTTGTGCTGTTTGCCTGAAGGCTCAATATCTGTGGCGGTTGATTTGTACCATTGTTACCACCACCGTTCTTTACACAGGTTAGATTTTCTTCATGATATCCCTCATCACAGTTACAGCTTGGCTCACCATCTGTCACCATACAGCTACCATGAGCACCACAGTCTATACCATCACATGGATTAAGTGGTGTACTGCAGGTCTCTTGCCCAGATGACTCAGTACATTCACAGCCATCACTGAATTTACCATTTTTGTCTGTATATCCATCGTTACACTTAATTATTTGACATTTATAGTCTTTACACTCAGCTTCTGCTACATTGTTTGCTCTACACACAACCCCACAGTAACCACAGTTTTGTGGGTCTGTCTCTGTGTTCACACATCTACCATTACAGGGAAAGTAACCTGGGTCGCAGACAGGGCTTTCCTCTCTGTTGTTGCAGCCAAAAGTTATACAAAAGATCAGGACTAAAAAAGTGATGCTTCGCTTTATTCTAAACATATTGACCTCCTTAACTCTGTTTTTATTGTAAATCAAGGCATTTTACTTAAAACGATAGGTTAGAGAGGCCTTCATAAAGATATTGTACGAAACACCACTTAAGTAGTAGGGTCCTGTGTATAAAAAGGCAGGGTTTAGCTCAAAGTCCAGAACAAAACCTCCCTTCTGTATAGCCATACCGAGTGTGTAGCTGAAGGTATTGTCTAAGATATTTGTACTTGTCCCCCTCTTTACATCGCTTCTTGTGTTTGTATTTGGATCGTTGGTCTTTACTTCCGAGTTGGTCACTGAAGAGGTAACAAACTTTACCACACCACCTCTAACTATAAGCCAGGGAAAGAGTTCACCCTCCACTCCAAGTTTGAAATAGGGGAGCACCTTAGAGCTACCATCTTTGGTATCTTGTTGAATGTTTGTCAAGTAGCTGGATGAGAGGTTAAAAAAGCTCACACCCAAGGTTGAGAAGAGATAGACCTTTTCTATACCACTGTACACACTACCAATACCTATATCAAATAGGTTGTCACTGTATTTCCCTTCTAAGCGATAGTCTTGATCCTGTGACTGTACAGTGTTGTCTCCTTCACTCACCTTGTAGTTTATTTTGTAGTCCAATCCTGAACCAGAGAAGGAGATGGCAGGAATTATAGAGAATCTCTCTAACAACCTGTAGCGAGCCCTCAGAATAAGCATATAGCTACTACCACCTCCTGAGTCTATCAGGTCTACCCCTCTTGGCGAATTGGTTAGACCGTGATTGGCAAAGATAAAGGAACCATCGACTTTCAGGTTATCGTTTATCTCAAAACTAACCCCTGGTTGTACTTTGATGGTAGACAACTTGTACTTACCCGGTTCGTAGGGAGTTTGGGGATCTGCACCACTTAGAGTTGCCTCATAAAAGGATGACCCGTAGCCAAAGGTAATTCCAAAAGACAGTGCACCCTTTGCATAACCTAAAACTAAGTCGTACTTTCTGTCAGATGTTGTTGTCTCTCCATCTGGAAAGAGTAAGATTGTATCAGTTACTCCTGCCTGCTGTAAAAAGTCGATTCCACCAGACTCTGTTAGTGCTGTAGAGACATAGCTATCTTTATAGTTACTTAAAAATAGCCCTAAATAAAAGGAGGTTACTGGTGAGATTACTATTCCACCAAAGGTAGCTGACTGAGGTGGTAGGGTGTCTGAGTTCGTACCTCCATCGGTACTCTCCAATTCAAGTATAAAGTAGTTTCCATACTCTGTTATAAAAGAGGGAAAAAACCAGAGGTTGGAGTCGTCTATTATGTACCTACCCTGACCTCCAAGACTGTCCTGACGGGTTGTGGATGCAAGTAGAATCTGTTGATAAAAGGGTAAAAAGAAAAGAATAAAAAAAACTACTTTTTTCATATTATCTCCTTGAAATAACTGTAAAATTTAAAGCAATGTATCATAGATATATTTATATGTCAAATGTATTTCTTAAACCCAAAAACCGAAATAGAGGGGTAAAGAATAGAGAAAAAGGTGTGTCCTCCTTTAAGGAAAGGTGATATAATAATCACCAATAAGGTGAGAAAAGGAGGCTACCGACATCAGATGCGATAGGGAAATGGCTAAGGAGGATGGGAGAAGGGGGAGAAGGGAAAAGAGAGCAGTTAACAGCAATTAATAGAGAAAAGACATAATAGCAAGGTAGGCCACTTATCGAAAAGGATCTTGGAGGAGGTAAGATTACCGCCTGATTTGATGCGAATCTTATCGAGTTCTTTGTAGAGAGCAACAGAAGATTGGAGGTGATATATTAGATCATAATTACATAAAGTTTAATAATAACGGTAGGACAAGCGTCTCACTTGTCAAAAGATACACATAAGAGATAATATTTTAAAGGGATATGCGTATATGGTAGGACAGGCATCTTGCCTGTCACAATAGTCACAGATAGAAAAAGGAAGAGTGCTTTAAACTGAGTGAACAGATATTAAGGTAGTTTATATTTGTCATTTCGGAAAAAGTGAATAATCTTCCAAAGGATAAAGCTCTGTATGAAATAGTAGAGTATTATAG
>CAYSBA010000150.1:0-4511 GCA_964429075.1 uncultured bacterium | reverse complement strand
GATCTACCTTGTCCATCTTAAATAGTGCCTTTTCATCCTCAAGTTCAGAGAGAATAAGCAGATCTTCAACAATATTGATTAGTCTGTCTGTATGTCGTTTTATTACTTCCAGGTGTCTCAACTGGTTTTTGTCTTTTACTTCATCTTCAAGGGTCTCTACAAAACCTTTTATTGCTGTAAGTGGTGTCCTCAGTTCATGTGACACATTGGAGACAAAATCTCTTTTTATCCTATCAAGCCTCATTATCTTTGTTATATCGTGAAAGACAAATACTCCACCACCATGGGTTTTGATCGGAGAAAATCTTAGAGTAAAATATCGAGTTCCCTTTTTAAATTCTGTATCTACGGGCTTTTTATCCTTAAGGGCATTATCTATCTTTGCAACAAGATTCCCCTCCATAAATCCAGGCACCTCCCAGAATCTTTTACCTGTTATATCATTTGAGCTGGCAAAAATATCAATAAATGCCTGATTGTTGAGGATGATCTTACCTTCTCTATCTATCACAAGGATGGCATCTGAAATGGATTTAAGTATACCTTCGAGCTCTTCTCTTTTTGCCTTTATGTCCATAAAGAGTCGTTCAATCTCCTCACCCATCTGATTGAAAGCTACGGCAAGTCTTCCAATTTCATCTCTATTTTTAATAACAATACGGGTCTTAAACTCCGCACTTGCTATCTTTTTTGACGCCTCAGCCAGTGCTCGGATTGGCCTTGTTATTCCATGTGAAAATACTATTGAAATGATAAAGGCGAGAATAATTGTAAATAAAAGGATATGAAGCATTCTCTTTTTGACAACACCTATTAGCTCATCTATATCCTTTACGAACATACTAACGCGCATAACGCAGATAACTCTATTTTCTGATAAAACAGGGAGGGCTACGTAAAGCATCCTCTGTCTCAGTGTTGTGCTGTAGCGTAACGATATACCCCTTTTTTTAAAAAAGGCCTGCTTGATTTCCGGCCTGTTTCTATGGTTCTCCATCTGTGCTGGATCCTTTTTTGAGTCAGCAAGTACAACTCCGTCGGGTGCGATTACTGTTATCCTTATTTTGGTTTCAAGACCCATCTTCCTTACATAGTTGAGCAGTCTGTGATACCTTTTTTGAATAACAAGCTCTTTTATCTGTGGGATCAGGATCTTTGCAGATCGCGTAAGGTCTTCACTCAGGATACCTTCGTAATGCGACCTTATACTCTTTATTGAAAAGTAGTAAAAAAGGAGTGATAAAATTGCAATAACAAGTGCATAACCAAAAATTACCTTTGCTATTATGGAGCGCCTCATCAATAGTCCATCTTATAGCCTACACCTCTTACATTCTTTATAAGATTCCCAAGATCCTTCAGTTTTTTTCTGATGTTCCTTATATGCACATCGATAGTCCTGTCTGTTACCACCTTATCCAGTCCCCATAGATGTTCAAGTATTTCTTCCCTTGTAAATACCATACCCCTGTTCTTTGAAAGCAGCTCGAGTATCTTAAACTCTGTTGATGTAAATGGTATCTCATTGCCATCAATAAGGACCTTAAAGCCATCAGTATCAAGTACAATTCTTTCTTTTATAACCATCCTGTTGATCTCTTTATCGGATTTTGATGGAGTTCTGCGCAGAACAGCCCTTACCCTTGCTACAAGTTCCCTTGGTGAAAAGGGCTTTGTTATATAGTCGTCTGCACCTATTTCAAGACCAATAACCCTGTCTATCTCTTCAGCCCTGGCAGTAAGCATGATTATAGGTATATCTCTATATTCATTTTGTGATTTAAGCTCCTTTGTTAACTCTATTCCATCCTTGTCCGGTAACATAAGATCAAGTATCAAAAGGTCAATCTCTCTATCCTGGAGTGAATCCATAAAATCCTGTGCATTTGTAAAACATAGTGTCTCAAATCCGCTCTTTTTGAGGTGATAATCAACAAGGTCAAGGATATCCAGCTCATCATCTACAATAGCTATCAACCTCTTCATATGGATTATTCTAACAGATTTTTTCTTAAAGTAAATAAAAACCACATCACTTGACTTTGGTTAATATTTATGTTAATTTTTTGAACAGCAGTGGTGTAAAAATGAGGGAAAGAAGAAGATACAAGCGTGTCCAAATAAGCGGGAAATGCTGGCTTGAAAAGATTGATCACCAAAAGGTAACTATCTTCTGTGAGATTGCCAATATAAGTGAAGGAGGGGTATTTCTTAAGGCACCCTCATTTTTTTCAAAGGGTGATAAGGTCAATCTAAAGATGAAACTACCAAGCCATGACAGGTATTTCAATGCTACCGGTGAAATTGTCTGGTGTCAGAGGGGATTGAAACTGAAGGACCTTCACATAGGTATGGGGATAGCATTTAAGGAGATAGAGAAGGAGGCCATACAGATTATAAAGAGTATTGTCGAATCTCACAGCGAATCTATCTAATTAACTCAGGCGTTCAATCCATTCGACTGCTAAAAAAATCCTCTCAAGATCACTGCAAAACATAAATATATCAAGCCCTGCATCCAAACCGAGTTTTATAATATCTTCAATAGAAAAGTGATCTGAAATTGCATGCATTTCAAGATCATCGCTTATGATCATTATATCTTTGTTTTTTAATCTTTCTTTGAGAATTCCCAACGCACTCTTTGAAAGGGTAACCGGTAGCTCTGGATCGATGACATCAAATATTATATGGGCAGTCATAATGTATGATACTCCACTGTCAAGAAGTGACAAAAATGGTTTAATGTGTCTTTTGATTTCCTGTTCACTCAGATGACAGTGTGCAAGGACTGTGTGTGAATCTTTTTTGATAGAACCATGACCGGGAAAGTGTTTGAGACAGGTCTTTATACCTGCCTTTTGCATTCCCATTATAAATGCCTCTGCATATCTTATGACAGTATCCTCTGTGCTGCCAAAGGCCCTATCACCAACAATACCATCAGTACTTTTATCACCAAGATCGACAACAGGTGCAAAATCCAGGTCAAAACCAAGCTCTTTTAGCCTGTTGCCCCATCTAAATGCCTTTGTAGTAAGCTCTTTGGGAGTAAACCTTCTTGCCATCTCCATTGGTGAGACCATATCTTCAAAACCCCTCCTGAGACGCTTTACCCTACCTCCCTCCTGGTCCACAGCAATTATAAGTGGAGGTGCATCTACCCTGTCTATACTTTTTAGAAATCTTATTAGTTCTTTTAGCTGGGTGCAATTTTCAATGTTCCTTGAAAAAAGGATGACCCCATGGGCACCCTCTTTTATAAGTCTTATCTCATCATCCTTTGGCCAGCTATCAGCCAATCCAAAAAATATCCTCGATACCGCTTTTTTCATAAAAATCACTCCATATATTTTTAAAATTACTCTACATTGGTAGCAAAAAGTAATCAAGACTTTTGAGTTGATTTAACATAAAGAAGGTTATATTATAAAAATAGGTTGAAGAATATAAAAAGAATATATCTGATCACCATCCTGCTTTTTGCTATCTTTATCCATGAGCAGAGAATAGCTGCCCTGGACCTGATAAACAGTGGTTCGACCTCAACAACATCTAACATCAATAGCTCACCTTCAGAGCTTACAAGTATGGGACTCTTGCGGTTTCTCTCCTTTGGTCAGTATCTAATCGGAGATGTCAATAACGATGATATAGAGGATATTGTCTTTATTCTTGGGGGTAAGGTTATTGCCAAGGACGAAAAAAACAGGATCATCTGGGATACCAAAAATCTTTCTGTTAACTTCCTTGTCGGTGTAAAAGACTTAGATGGAGATGGCCAGAAGGAGATAGTTGCTATAAAGGATCATCTATCTGGGGGTAGTACATCAAAGGTAGTTATACTGTCTGGCTTGACTGGAGCTGTTAAGTATTCTTTAACTCTAAATTCAAGGATACTGAGAGGCATAGGTCGTTCAGGCATATTTTTATACGATTTCAGTGGGGATGGTATAACTGATCTCTCCTTTACAACAATGGAAAGTACATACATACTTACCCTCACGCCCACGCAGAATCTATATTCAACGGATGTTGACAGAAACGATTGGGAGGGCTCCTATACTCTTGGAGATATAGACCACGACGGTCTTTATGAATTTATTCATGTAAGTGCACACAGCCAGCAACCCCATCTTCGTATTTTTAAAATAATGCCCGGCCCAGAGCTTGTTTTAACCTGGACCTTTGACACAGGAAAATTGAGGCGACACTTTGGTAATCTTATGGTGACCGATCTCGATAAAAAACATGGCAACGAGCTTTTGATTATAGGTAATACTCAACTCAGACCCGATGCTGAAAGGGGGATCTTTGTGTATGGAATAAGGGACAATGATCTGAGATTATTAGCAGAGTTTGTTCTCTCAGAAGATCCTTATTCGGCAATAAATACAACAAAAGAGGCACTGTGTGATGTTGATAACGATGGTATACCAGAGATACTTTTTTCTTATCAGGATGAAAACAAAGAAAACACACTATACGCTATTAGTTTTGATGAAGATAGC
>CAYSBA010000149.1:0-4518 GCA_964429075.1 uncultured bacterium | reverse complement strand
TAGCTGTTGAAATTAGGTAATTTTAGGATTATAATTCATCTAAATATCTATGTAATAGTAAGGTCAGGAGGAATTATGTTAATCAAAAGGAAATACAGCATTCTATTTATCGTTATATCTTTATCTTTAATACTCGCATGTAAAAACAAAGAGAAAAATCTTGAACCATTGGCGAAGATCTCCCTTCTCAGCGAAAACCCGACTGTCGATATGTGGGTACAGCTTGATGGTTCTGAGAGTAAAGATCCCGAAGGAGCACAGCTCAGTTTCTACTGGAAGATTGTAGAAAGTCCGGTGGGAAGTAGTGTAGATTTTGTAGATAACACTGTTGCAAAACCCTACTTTAAACCCGATTTACCAGGCACATATGTTGTGGTTTTGAAGGTATTTGATGGATTTCTCTGGAGTCAACCATCACAGATAGAGATTGATGTAAAAGACAAAAATCACCCACCAGTTGCAGATGCAGGTAAAGACCTCATCATCTCTCTCGATAATGCTATCTCAGGGATCTATCTCGATGCCTCAAGGAGCAGTGACCCTGATGGAGATGATCTCACATACACATGGGATCTTGTTCAAAAACCAGACCAGAGCGCTGTAGAGTTTAGTAATGTAGAGGGAGTTCAGGTAACTTTTACTCCAGATCTCATTGGCACATATGTTTTACAACTCACAGTGACCGATCCTCAGAATGCATCAGATACCGATGAGATCAAAATAGATGTTATATCAGGTAATGCACCACCTATTGCAGATGCCGGGATGGACACACTTGCTACAGTTGGTCAGGAAACAACCCTTGATGGAAGTAAAAGCTTTGATCCAAATGGTGATGCAATCTTTTTCAGCTGGTTTCTCATTCAGAAGCCATCTTCGAGTTCTATCAGCCTGAGCGGAACAAATGATCAAACTCTATCATTTGTTCCGGATGTTGAAGGTCAATATATCTTTGAGCTTGTAGTATCTGATATAAAAGGGGCAAGCTCATCTGATAGGGTTACTGTGACAGCTATATCTGGAAATGCAACCCCTGTGGCCGATGCCGGACAGGACAGGATTATAGAAGTGGGTAATGAGGTTGTCCTTGATGGTGGATCAAGCTATGATCCAAATGGTGATTCTCTTAGTTACAGCTGGCATTTTGTCACAAAACCATCAAACAGTGCTGTTACACTTCAAGATACAACCTCTTCTCTTATAAAATTCACTCCAGATGTTGAGGGTATTTATACCCTGGAGCTAATTGTTTCAGACCCGTACGGGGCAACATCCTCAGATAGAACAACCATCACAGCTGTGTATGGGAATGCATCACCTGTTGCAGATGCAGGAAGGGATGTAACAATTAAACTTGGAGAAAGTGTAACACTGGATGGTTCAGGCAGCTACGATCCAAACGGTGATCCCATTGTTTTTAGCTGGCACATAGTAAACAAACCACAGGATAGCAGTCTATCTGTTGACAGTTCTACTAACAGCGCGACTCTTCTGGTAACTCCAGACGTTGTTGGTAGCTATGTCTTTGAACTCGTAGTTACAGATCAAGAAGGATTGTCATCATCTGATAGGGTAACACTAACTGTCGTATATGGAAATGCTGCACCTGTTGCAGATGCCGGTGGTGATAGAGTAGTAAATGTTGGCGAGTCTGTAACATTGGATGGCTCAGGCAGCTATGATCCAAATGGTGATAACCTAAATTTCAGCTGGCACCTTGTAGAAAAACCTACAGAAAGTGCAGTATCAACAATTGATTCAAACAGTATTACATACAGTTTTACCCCTGATGTTGTGGGTAGCTATGTAGTCATCCTTGTGGTATCAGATCAGAATGGTGCAACAGATTCTGATAGGGTCACTATTACAACCGTCTCTGGTAACGCTTCCCCTGTTGCTGATGCAGGCCCAGACAGAGTAATTGATGTTAATAGCTCTGTTACACTTGATGGTTCAGGCAGCTACGATCCAAACGGTGATACCTTAACCTTCAACTGGTACTTAATTTCAAAACCATCTGGCAGTTCTATCTCGCTGCAGAATACAACATCACAGACAGTTAGTTTTACACCCGATATTGAAGGAGATTATGAAATAGAGCTTATAGTTACTGATGATAAAGGCGCTTCAGATTCAGATATTGTAAGGGTTACTGCGGTTCTGGGCAACACTCCACCTGTTGCAATAATAACAGTTCAGGACAACAGGTTAGTTGGATATAAAGATGATACATTTAATCTAAGTGGCAGTTCAAGTTACGATCCAAATGGTGATGTCCTTATTTACAGCTGGATGTGGATCTCCAGGCCATCAGGGAGCCAGGCACAGCTAAATATCAACAACGACGCAGCCTCATTTAAAGCAGATGCAAGAGGTACATACACCATAGGGTTGGTTGTGTCTGATGGTCAGCTTCAGAGTGATCTTGAAACCGTTTCAATAGAAGTAATAAATAGACCACCTGTAGCTAACGCTGGCAATAATTTAGACATTGATGTGGGAGATATTGTTAAGCTTGATGGCTCTGGTAGCAATGACCCTGATAATGATACACTTGGTTATCACTGGACAATTGAGAGTGCACCTTCACTGAGTATGGCAACAATAACCAGCGCAGACTCAAAATATGCATGGTTGAAGGATATAACTCAGCCAGGTACATATGTAATAAGGCTTACAGTTTATGATTATTTTGGTGATAGGTCTTGGGATGAGATTACCGTTGTTGCTAATTCTCCAATGACAATGAGCTATAACCAGCAGCTATTCAGTGGTTCAAATAATAAATCGATTGCCAGCCCTTCTGTACTTTTTGACAGCGATGCCAATATCTACAGGATGTGGTACACAGAGATAGATCAAAACAACAATACATCGAGCATATGGTATGCCGATTCTTCAGATGGTAAGACATGGCAGAATTTTCAACAGGTAACCTTCAATAGTAATTGCAATAGTTGGTGGGAGAATAATTACTGTTCACAACCATCTGTAATATTTGATAAACAGGCAGGTGTTTATAAGATGTGGTACGCTGGAGGCAGATGGGAAGGGAACAATTTTATGTGGTATATAGGCTATGCTACATCTACTGATGGTAAGAGCTGGGATGTACAGAACAACAAAGAACCTGTCCTTTCACCGTCCGGAGGAGGCGATGATAAATGGGCAGTTGCACATCCTGCAGTTATTAAGATCGGAGATGTTTATTATATGCTTTATGCAGGTAGTAAACAAAAGGTAAATATACCCGATACCTATGTGCCGGACTGGCAGTGGAGAATCCTGCTGGCCTATTCGATAGATGGTATAATCTGGTCAAGGCTTGGTACAGTTATCAATAATGGAGATGGTGGCGTCTATACTGAGAGAGCAGTATCATCACCGTGGATATCCTATAATGGTAATATATTGAAGGTATTTTATGCCGGTCAGGACAATAATGATAACTGGAGTATTCTATCGGCCTCTACTTCTGATCTTTTAAACTACCAATTTTCAACCTTAATCATACCCTCATCAAACAACGGTAGCACATGGCAGGTTGATCCAAGTGTTATATATAGTAATACTGGCAACTACAAGCTCTGGTATATTAGCTTCGATTCAACTGGGAATAGCAGTCTGAATCTTGCCAACCATCCTTAAGGCAGGCCTGATACATTTATTGATCTACAACAGGGATCTATTAGAGATTTAAGAAGCTAACCGTATCGTTCTTCCAGCCAGGGATCGCCGTGCATGTGATAGCCCCTCATCTCCCAGTAACCAGGACGATCCTGTTTCATAAACTCAACCCCTCGTACCCACTTTGCACTTTTCCAGAAATATAGCCTTGGCACAATCAGCCTTAGGGGGAACCCATGCTCTCTACTAAGATAACTACCGTTTCTCTTATAAGCAAAAAGCACATCTTCCTGAAAGAAATCATCAATTGGGATATTGGTAGTAAAATTCCCTTCTGCATGGATCATTACAAATCTTGCATCATCTTTGATAGATACGATATCCCTGAGAGCAACAGATGGTATACCCTCCCAGATATTGTCAAGCACACTCCAACCAGTAACACAGTGGATATCTGATAATACCTCTACTCTTGGTAATTCCATAAACTCTTCGTAACTTAATTCAACCTCCTTTTCGACAAGACCAAAAATCCTAAAACGCCAGTCCTTAAGATCAACATCAGGGACCGTTCCATCATGAAGAACAGGCCAGTGATCGGTTTCAACATATTGGCCTGGTGGGATTCTGTCTTTCTTATTGATTGTTGGGCTTATTATTCTCTTTATTGTTACTTTCATATTTCTTAAGTTTATTTTCTATCTCATTTATTGTAGAAATGTATTCCTTTTTCAATGCTTCATAGTCTTCTTTGCTGAGCTTGCCTGCATTGTACTCAAATCTGATGTCCGATAAGGCTTTAAGGTACATCTCTTTCTCTTCAGAAAGAAGTATATCTTCTGATTTTTTGTTAGCAGATTCTTCTACAATAGGAACAGGTTCTTTTAAAAG
>CAYSBA010000148.1:0-4525 GCA_964429075.1 uncultured bacterium | reverse complement strand
CCATTAAACTATAAAGAAATATCAGAATCTATTAGAGAGTCACAGAAGATTGCAAAAGATAGAAAGATTGATATATCCGGGACCTTTTCAAAGAGGGTAAATAGCTGTCTTTTTGTAAATTCAAATGGGCTTTCATCGAATTATCAGATTGAGGCCTTTGGTCTTGAATTCTACTCCTACAACGATAATTTAATGGGCATCTCTACCTATTCTGGCACATTAAAGCCAGAAGAGGATGATATTAAAAAACTCCTTGAAGAATCCCTGCTGAAGGTAGAACTTGCAAGCAAGCTTGGTGTAGATGAGATAGAACCCGGTGAATATCCAACCTTACTCCTGCCACTTGCAACAGCTGAGATCCTTGAATGGATGACCTATATAGGTTTTGGAAGTAGATCCTATCTTGATGGGACAAGCTTCTTATCCGGTCGAATTGGTCAGAGAATAACATCAGAAAAGGTGAATATCTATGATAGTCCTCTTGAGGAGGATGGTTTAGGATTTGTTGTCCCCTTTGATAGAGATGGTGTGCCGAGAAAACGGGTAGATATTATAAAAGATGGTCTGGCAATACAGCCAGTCTATGACATCTTCACAGCTCATGAGTCTGGAAATACACCTACAGGTCACGGTATAGGAGAGATTGATGATGGTGCATATCCTACAAATCTGATATTTGGTAATGGCGATAGATCTATTGATGATATGATATCATCTATAAAACGGGGGATTCTTGTTACAGATTTTCACTATGTGAATGGCCTACTTGATACGAAAAGGGCCTTGATGACCGGGATGACACGTTGTGGTACCTTTCTTATTGAAGATGGCGAGATAAAAAAGGCACTAAAAAATTTGAGATTCAACAATTCAATGCTTGAGGCCTTTGAAGGAATTATTGACATCTCAAAAGAACGTAAATTTGTACCAAACTGGTGGGGGGGACCTGGTGGTACAGTTGCACCTGCTGTCTTACTCGATCGATTCAGATTTACTGGAATAAGCAAGGAATGAAGAGACTTTTTTCCCTAATCTGGCTATTTTTAGTTGTATCATTCGGCTGTTTAATGTTTATGAGTCCGCCTTATGGTATCATAAGACGATCAGACCTTGAGATCGACAGAGCAAAAAAGATGGGTGCAGATGTATGTGCGCCCGATCTTTATGAGGTTGCCTTAAGACTGAATAAGAAGGCAAAGGCACAGGCACAGATTGAACCACTTTATTCAAAAGAGCTCGCAGAAGAATCTATTCGGTATGCTAAAAAGGCCGAGATCGAGGCAGGTCTCTATAAGGGATGTATTCAAAGGAATAGAGAATGAAGGTTGATGTCCTTATTGTGGGTTCTGGTGTAGCAGGCCTATACTGTGCATTAAATATACCAGAAAAATATCGTGTCCTTTTGATCAGCAAAACATCCTTTTATGAAAATGCCTCCAGCAGGGCACAGGGTGGTATTGCAGCTGTTACAGACTTTGATGAGGATTCACTGGAACTTCATTATAAAGATACCCTTAAAGTGGGTTATGGTATTAATAACCCAGAAGTTGTAAGGCTATGTGTTGATAGGGCGCCAAAAGTAATAGATCATCTAAAAGATCTTGGTGTTCCCTTTTCTACAAAGGGAAACAAACTCGATCTTGGAAGAGAGGCCGGTCACTCTAAAAGGCGCATAGTACACGCTGGTGATATTACCGGAGAGGTTCTACATCGTACACTCTTGGAGCGTGTGGAAGAGAAAAAGAACGTTGTTCTAAAACCATATATGTTTGCAATAGACCTTGTAACTACAAGACAGACAAAGGGAGAATTAAAAGATATAAGATGTCTTGGTGCATATATATACGACATAAAGAAAGATGAGATTATACCTGTTACAGCAAAGGTTACCGTACTTGCAACAGGAGGATGTGGGAAGGTATATCTATACACATCAAATCCTGATACTGCTACTGGTGATGGAATAGCCATTGCTTATAGAGCTGGGGCTTCTGTGTCCAACATGGAATTTTTTCAGTTTCATCCAACCTGTCTATACTCTGCCAGGGCAAAGAATTTTCTTCTTTCAGAGGCAATGCGTGGAGAGGGTGGTGTTATTGTTGATAAAAGAGGACATAGATTCATGCCAGATTATCATCCTGATGCAGAGCTCGCACCACGTGATGTTGTAGCGAGGGCAATAGACAAGGAACTAAAAAAGAGTGGTGATGATTATGTTTTTCTTGACATGACCCACCTTGGCAAAGATTTTCTCTGGAAGCGTTTCCCCAAGATTGGTGAAAAACTCAAAACATTCGGCATTGATTTTACAAAAGAGCCCATCCCTGTTGTTCCTGCAGCGCACTATTGCTGTGGTGGTGTTGTGACAGATATGTGGGGAAAGACTTATATTGATGGGCTTTTTGTAATAGGTGAGAGTGCATATACAGGGTTACACGGTGCCAATCGACTCGCATCAAACTCATTGTTAGAGGCACTTGTTTTTGGAGAGAGGGCCGCTTCTCTATTAAGTAAGTACTGTGATATTAACGGATTTGATCAGATGATAAGAGATGTTCCACAATGGTATCATGGTAGTACTGTTGACCCGGAAGAGATGGTTGAGGTATCACATAATTGGGATGAAATAAGACGTCTGATGTGGAACTACGTTGGTATCGTCAGATCCAATCGTAGGCTCATGAGGGCAAGACGAAGACTCAGTCTCCTTTCGCATGAGATATGGGAATACTACTGGGATTTCAAGATTACTACCGATCTTCTTGAACTTCGTAACATTGCCCTTGTTGCAGAATTGATTGTAAAATCTGCAATGTGGAGACTTGAGAGCAGAGGACTTCACTACAATTTAGACTACCCGTACACAGATGATAAAAACTTTAAAAAACCGAGTCTTATAACGCCAGTATGAAAAAGCAAGATCTATTTTTTGAACTTCCAAAAGATCTTATCGCACAAAAGCCATCAAAAAAGAGAGAGGATGCAAGACTGTTGATAATCGATAGGTCTGCCTATTACAAAAATAAAAGATGGCTATGGCACAGTAGATTCCAGGATATCAAAGATATGGTCCAGCCGGGCGATCTTTTTGTAGTGAATGCAACCAGGGTACGTCCTTCTCGCGTCTATACAGTACGCAAAACGGGTGCAACAGTTGAGCTGTTGATACTCAAACCTATAGATGAAACATCCTTTGTTGCGCTGTCTTCTCACTATAGCAGGCTAAAAGTCAATGAGGTTTTAAAGGTTGATGGAAGGGTATCAATTGAAATTGTTGAAAAGCTTGGTCAGGGACATATAAGGGCAAGGATCAACAACAAATCTGTTAAAGAATTGATTGATGAGTTTGGTTATACACCCCTTCCACCTTATATTGAATATCGAAAGGCTCAGGAGGATTTTCATAGATCGAGATACCAGACTGTCTATGCGAAAGATGGCTTTTCTGTAGCAGCGCCTACTGCAGGGCTGCACTTTTCTGAAAGACTTATCGATGAAATTAAAAAAAGAGGAGCCCATTTCGAAGAGGTATATCTTGATGTTGGTCCTGGCACATTCGTACCCGTCCGTACAGAAGACCTAAATGATCATAAGATGGATAGTGAGAATGTGAATATACCAAATGGGGTTATCGATAGGATAATAAGAACGAGGCAGAGGGGGTGTCGGGTCTTTTTTGTAGGAACAACCACAGTACGGGCAATTGAATCGTGGAAGGGCAAAGATAGATTCAGTACCGATCTTTTTATAAGACCTGGCTATAGATTCAGGTTTGATTTTGCACTCATTACAAATTTTCATCTACCAGAAAGTACCTTACTCTGTCTTGTATTTACATTTTGTGGCAGAAAGATGATCATGGATGCATATAATGAGGCAATAAGATCTGGCTATAGATTCTTCTCTTATGGTGATGCAATGTTAATCTTATGAAGAGTAATCTTCATATAGTACTGGTAAATCCACAGATACCTCAGAACACAGGTAGCATAGGCAGATTATGTGCTGCAACTCAGACAAAACTACACCTGATAAGACCACTTGGTTTCTCCCTTGAAGATAGATACCTGAAACGAGCAGGGCTTGATTACTGGCCAAATATAGATATGCGAGTCTATGATAATTTTCATGAGTTCTTAAAAATGATGCAACCTGTAAGACTTGTTGGTTTTTCAAAAAAGGCAGAACTCTGTTTTACTGACTTCAGATTTCAAAAGAACGACTTCCTTTTATTTGGAAGTGAGACAGAAGGCCTTCCAGAAGATGTACGTGAACTATGTCATAGCATGCTCTTTATCCCCATAGATCTAACAAAAGTAAGGAGTCTGAATCTGGCAATGTGTGCAGGGATAGGTCTTTATGAGGCAATGCGACAGCTTGGAATCCTTGATAAAAAAGTTAGTGAATCTTGATTTTTTTACAGCATTAGTAGTATAAAGTAATTTAAAAGTAGTATGTTATGATTTTGTAGGGAGGACAGTAGATGAAGCTGTTACATATTCTGCTTAGCTTTGCAATATTATTG
>CAYSBA010000147.1:3147-4532 GCA_964429075.1 uncultured bacterium | reverse complement strand
GCAGTTGGTGTTGCAAAGACCCATCCTGCTGCAATTGCAATGATGTTTGCAATCTGACGAAAAAGTCCTGTTTCTGCGCCAAGGACAGTAAAAAGGAGTATGGTGACAATAACTGCAATATCTACAGCCACATAGGGATTATAGGCTAAAAAGATTTTGAAATCAAGGGAACCTTAACTTGAAATGTTCTTTTATTATGTTATAGTTGGTATCAAAGGTTAATTTTGTTGTTGTAGCAAGCAGATGAAGAGGCTTTTGATATATAGCATTATCTTTTCAATAATTTTTGATCCACTCTTGGTAAGGGCAGATATACTTCTTTCACAAAAAGGTCCTAACGAAAATGCTATTGCCTATGTAAATATAGCAACTGATGAGAATAAATATCCTGCATTTAGTGAGTTTATTGAGTCTGTTGCATCAACCTTTGAAGAGATTAATATTAAACCCATAGTCTGGGGGCCTCAGATACAGAGGGCACTTTTCCCAAATACAGATCCCAATCTTGTTTATGCAAAGGCACTGGAGAATCTTGAAATGGCCAGGGATAAATATTTTAATATGGACTTCGACGGTGCTCTTACTCTACTTAAAGAGGCAGAGAAGCAGCTGATAACCCTGATGCCCATAAAGGCTGTTCAGATGGATCTGGCAGAGGCGATTTTCTATACAGCAACAATACAGCTTACCATGGGAGAAGAGAGCGAGGCAGAAGAGAGATTGAAGGTTATGGCAACAATTGCTCAGAATCCACCGATAGATTTCTCTAAGTTCACACCAAAGGTAGTAGAAAAGTTTAAGGAGATAAAACAGAAGTTTCCAGGTCTTAAGTATGCTGTCCTGCCCCTTCCTGTGGCTGAATATCTTGCCAGCATGATCAACATGAAATACACTATCTTTGGTAAGGTATATAAAAACGATATAGGCTATACCTACTATATGCAGGTATACGATCTATCGGTACATAATTTTGTGGCAAGTCAATCTATCGATATTTCAGATAATTTCAGACCTACAGAGCCAGATGGTGTATGGAAGAAGGCAAAGATGTTGATGGAAGTACTATTCCCAACCACTATAAAGAAAAAGAGGGTGCAGATTATCAGAAAGAAGAATGAAGAGGAATTGTCACCTCCCCCTGGAGATATAGAGAATAAAAGTAATTTAGGTAGGTTAAAGGTTATAAAAGAGGAGAAAGAGGGCCCATCAAAGAAGTCAGGGATATTTAAAAAGTGGTGGTTCTGGACAATCCTGGGTGGGGTGGTTGCAGGAAGTACAGTAGGTGCTATTATACTGACAGGTGGTTCTGGTGGAAATGATATGGGTATTATAATTAAGAGGCATCCCTATTGATGAAGAAAATTGTAAGACATACTGTGTTAATT
>CAYSBA010000147.1:1613-3137 GCA_964429075.1 uncultured bacterium | reverse complement strand
ATTTGATGGATGTGGTAAGAAGTTTGACCCTAACAATTCCCCTATAATCGATCTCTGTACGCCACCTGGTGCGAGTGAAGACCCCTTTAATCAGGTGGATTTTATCAGAGTTTCTGTTATGAATCAGGATGGTACTCTCTACAACGCGGCACAGTTTCCAAAGGTGTATGAATCCAAAGATCAATACCTTTTCTATCACAAAATACTTCCTACCAAAGGTATCGTTAAGGTAATAGTAGATGGTTTTAAGTCTGGCAATCTTACTGCTCAGGGACAAAGCAGCTATTTTGAGGTAAAGGAGAAGACGAGGATCTGCATATGCTTTATTTTGAAAAAGGAGATAAACCTCTGTGAGGGAAAGACCTGTGAGGTTGTTGAGGATCAGTTAGAAGGTGGAATAAAACAGGAAGTCTGTAAGTTTAATGAATAATGACATCTTTTTCATTTGTGGTAAGAGTTTGAATATAGTTTGAAGGCGGGGGTATTTTGACATTTAAAAACCATTATGTTATTTTAAGTGGTTTAGGGATATATTGAGAGGTTAAAATGAAAAAAAATTCAAAAAAGTGTTTTTTTGTATCCATATTAATGCTGTTTTTATGTATATTTATTGCACTGCCTGGTTCTACAGGGGCAGAAGAAAAGACGAATAATCAAAAGACAGTAGTTAAAGATAAAAAAGATAACGAACCAACTGCTGATGTTACAAATTCAGACAAAAATGGGACTTCTGCTGCACAAAAAAACACAGACAAAAAAGTTATATCTACAAAAGAAGAAGATAAAGCCGAACAAGCAAAAGAGGCAAAGACAGAGGAGAACGCTCAAAAGTCAATATCAAAATCTACTGATGTGGACAATTCACTCTCAATAACCCTGAAGAATCTTGAAGAGAAGATATTTGACATAAAAGAGAAAATATTTAGGTCAAAAGCAAAGCTTTTGAAGCTCAAAGAGGCTGTTCTTCATGGTGTAATATCAGGCGCAAAAGCGAGGATTATACATCTGAACGACATGGGAAGTGGGTACAGGCTGGTTTATGTAAGCTATACCCTTGATGGTGCACCTGTATACTCAAAACAATTCAATGAAGATGAGGGTAATAGTTCAAATCCAGTCACTGTTTACGAAGGCAGGCTTGCACCAGGAAGCCATACCGTTTCAGTGTTTATGGTGTATCAGGGTAGTGGATATGGATTTTTTTCATACCTTAAGGGATACAAGTTTAAGCTGCGTTCGAGTTACACCTTTCGAGTTGCAGAGGGTAAGGTTACAGAGATCAAGGTGGTGGGTTACAAACGTGGCACTATATTTACCGACTATAGAAAGAGGCCATCGATTAGATACGATGTAAAGATTACGAATATTGCAGAAGAGAAGAAAAAAGAGAGTGAAGAGGAGTAACCTCTTCGAGGAAATGACTGTGAAGCGTGCCATAAGATCTTTTTCTTTTACTCTAATTAGTTTTATTGTAATTCTTTCCTCTGTAAATATTGCACTATCAAAGGGGGTCAAGGGTAATTC
>CAYSBA010000147.1:0-1603 GCA_964429075.1 uncultured bacterium | reverse complement strand
ATCCAAAAGAAAAAAAGCGGCTTGAAAAGATAGAGAGTTCTCTAAAAGAGATAGAAAAGGCCATTGGTAAATATAAAAAGGATATCTTGAGTCTATTGAATGAATATAAACCATCCAAGATAGGTGGGTTCAAAAAGAAATATGACATCTTGAATGAGATAAACAATGGCAAGATTCTTTTTATGAGGAATGATTTCGCACATGCAGCAGTCATATTCTACGATGTTGTTCAGCGTAAAGAATTTCAGCAATCGAGGGGCAACGATGAGGTTTACTACTATCTTGCCGAATCTCTTTATCAGATCAAGGATTACCTTGAATCAAAGCGTTTTTTTATTAAATATCTAAGAAAGATTCGTACAAACAGGAGCCATCTTGAGGATCGGCTGTACCAGAATGCAATAACAAGACTTATTGAGATTGCACCCATTATAAATGATTATGCTGATATAAGTCAGTATTTTAAACTTACAGAAAGGATCCCTCCCTCAAAGTTGAGACCAAGTATAAGGTATATACAGGCCAGATTCCTTTATGAATCTGGAGACCTTAGGGCAGCATATGATGCTTTCTCCAGAATAGACAAAAGTAATCCTTTTTATCTCCATGCCAGATATATGATGGGCACAATCCTTGTAAGACAGAATAGACTTGATGATGCCTATAAGATCTTTGAAGAGGCCTCAAAGTTTCAGGTAATAAATCCTTCGCAAAAGAGGATACACGATCTTTGTATACTTGCAATGGGAAGAATTCTCTATCACAAAAATAAGTACCTGAAAGCAATTGATATCTATCAACGGATAGACAGAAATAGCTCCTATTTTGAACGATATCTGTATGAAATTACGTGGATATATATAAAAGAGAAAAAGTACGATGAAGCAATAAAAAATATTGATCTTCTACTTCTTTATAACCCAAAATCGGAGAAGGAGGCAGAATTAAAGATTCTCAAAGGTCATCTTTTAAAGAGGATGGGGCGTTATGAGGAGGCAAAGCAGGTGTATCAGGACATTATCAATCGTTTTTATGGAGTGTATAAAAAGATCAAAAAGATTACAAAGGACAATGTGGATCCTGCTCAGTACTTTAAAGAGATAGTAGGCACAGATCTTGAAAGTTTCAATCCTTCTGTATTCCTGCCAGAAGTTGCAGTTAAATGGGTATCTACAGATAGGGATATCAGTCAGGCAAAGGGTCTATCTAATGACCTTAAGGCAAGCTCAAAGAGTCTTGAAGAGGCCAAGAATGTCCTCCTTGAACTTAAGGCGGCGTTACAATCAAAGAAAAAGACATACATGTTTCCCGGGCTTGATGCAGCAAGGACCAAGGCAGTAACTATTGAAAATAGACTTATAGATCTCAAGAAGAAGATTTCCTCAATAGCACTCAGGCTTGTAGAGGGCAGGCTGCCAGGCAAGATCAAAAAGAGGCTGGCCGAAATAAAGAAAAAAAAGCAGAAACTTGAGAGACAGCTTGAGAATCTACCAAAGAGTACAGATGCACTCATGCAATACAAAAAGAGGATTATGGATAGATTCTTAGAGATGGAAAAGGAACTTCAAAAACAATTTGTTATAATAAAGAATTATCAAACAGA
>CAYSBA010000146.1:0-4573 GCA_964429075.1 uncultured bacterium | reverse complement strand
TGCATTTCTGGTTCAAATCTTTACAGTCAGCTCGAACATGACAAAAGAATCATCGATGAACTAAAAAGACAGGAAAAAAGGTATACTACACTGTTAAATGCTATGCCTATCGGTGTTGCTGTTCATCAGGAGGGTGTTATAAAATATGTCAACCGCTATGCAGCTAAGACTCTCGGCTATACAATGGATGAGATGATTGGCAGAAGTGTCTTTGAATTTGTCCACCCGGATTTTCAGCAGAAAATAATAAAGAGAATAACAGATGTAATTACAAAAAAGGGATGGGTTCCTCCTATGGAAGAGGTGTTTATAGATAAAAAGGGTAGCAGGCTTGATGTGGAGGTATCTGCCAGAATATTTGAGTATGAGGGTAAAAATTCAGTCCTTGTGCTCGTAAAAGACATAAGAGAACTGAGGAGACTACGAGATCAAAAAGAGCAGTTACAAAAGCAGCTTTATCAAGCAAAAAAGATGGAATCTCTTGGTATGTTTGCAGGACAGATTGTACACGATTTTAACAACTTTTTATCCTCTATGCTTGCAAAGATAGAAGAGGCACTGTTGATTGCATCGGATAAAGATGAATTTGTAGGACACCTAAAAGAAATAAGACGGATCGTTATGAATGCTGCAGATGTAACAACCCAGATTCTTGATTTCTCAAACCCAATGGAACCTGTCTTTGTGAAACTAAATGTGGTGGAGCTAATAAAGGGTGTATGCAGTCTTATAGAAACAAAGCTCAAGGAGATGGGTATAACACTTAGGACCTATTTTGAATCTGATAATGCAACGATACTTGCAGATAAGGGTCAGATATTGAGGGTCCTTTTGAATATCTGTAATAATGCAATAGAGGCAATGGAAGAGGGTGGAGGTGAGCTCATTATAGAGGTTGAAACCTGTATCCTGACAGAAGAATATGCAAAATTCCATCTCAAAGTAGAGCCAGGGGAATATGTATGTATAAAGATTACAGATACAGGCTGCGGTATGGATGAGGAGACAAAAGAGAGGATCTTTGAGCCTTTTTTTACAACAAAAAGAAAAAGACGTGGTCAGGGGCTCGGTCTATCTATCGTCTATAGTATTGTAAAAAAGAATGGAGGCAGCATATGGGTCTATTCTGAATCTGGTAAAGGTACTACCTTCAAGCTGTACTTTCCAAAGGCATCTAAAAAAGACTCTATAGGGCTAAATGAAAAGGTCAAAAAAGGTAGCTTCAATTCATTTATAAATAATAAAAAGCATATCTTGCTGATTGATGATGATTCAAATTCTTTGGAACTCCATTGCAGGATTCTAAAGAGGGCAGGCTTTAAGGTAACAGGAGTAGATTCACCAACTATGGTAATGGACCTATTGAAAAAGGAAAACGATCAATTTAATCTCATTCTGCTTGATGTCCATCTGAATGGTACAAAGGGTCCAGTATTGCTCAGAGAATTGAGAAAATATGGCCTCAATGCTCCTGTTGTATTTATAACAGGCTATCCCAAAAATCTTATAAAAGATATTGATAAAAGTGAGAAGGTCTTACAGAAACCATTTTCTGTAAGTGATCTTTTTAAAGTTGCTGGTGATCTGTTATAATTTATGTAATAATTAAGTAAACATTGGGTATTTACTAAAAAGAAAAAAAAAATTATAGAGTGGTTATGAGCGCTGTAATTATATTGATTATAGTTGCTGTCTTCTATCTATTTGGTTATTTTGTCTATTCAAAAAGGCTTGATGAGAAGGTCCTTGTTGATGGTAATGATCCAACACCAGCACATGAACAGTACGACGGTACCGATTTTGTACCAGCAAATCGATGGGTACTTTTCGGACATCATTATGCAACTATAGCCGGTCTTGGTCCAATTGTAGGACCTGCAATTGCAGTTATCTGGGGATATCTCCCGGCCCTTCTGTGGATTGTCTTTGGAAATGTATTTATAGGTGCGGTGCACGATTTTGCCTCACTGAAACTCTCCCTTGCCCATAAGGGTAAATCAATCGGAGACCTTACGGAAGATATAATTGGTAAAAGGGGACGTATCCTCTTTTTATTGATCATCTACTTTATTTTATCTCTTGCTATGGGTGTCTTTGCGCTTGTAATATCTATTCTATTTAACGACCTTTATCCTGGTGCCGTCTTTCCCACCCTGTCACTGATTGGAATAGCCGTAATCATC
This sequence comes from uncultured bacterium, assembly GCA_964429075.1. Taxonomy (GTDB): domain Bacteria; phylum CAYSBA01; class CAYSBA01; order CAYSBA01; family CAYSBA01; genus CAYSBA01. The sequence continues at coordinate 2,390 of CAYSBA010000146.1, read as the reverse complement.
GGTGTACTGATCTACAAGACCAGACTTAAACTCTGGCAGGTTACCATATTTGGATTGATTTTAATGGCTATATTTGTAGATATTGGTATTAAAAACCCAATAAAGACTTATCTACTTTTTGTAAACAGTAACGTAAAAAAGATCGCTCACAGGATAGATTCTGTTAAAGATCCTGTGTATGTAGTCTCGTCAGGCCAGACAAAGATCGAAAAGGGGGCTATCCTGACAAAAGAGGATGCAGAGTCTCTTAAGAGATTTGGTCTTAAGTATAGATCCATAGATGTTTCCAGACCAAAGGCTCTTGAAGGTCTTTTTGATACAAGGGCCGATACTGAGTCAGCAAGGAGTGTTAAAATTGCAGATACAAAGGCAAAGGATCTGTGGACCTGGATCCTTCTGTTTTATGCCCTTCTTGCATCAATTCTTCCTGTATGGTTACTTTTGCAACCGAGAGACTATATGAATTCTTATCTCCTCTATCTCGGTCTGATATTTATTGTTGGCGGGATATTGATCTCAAACCCACATATTGTGGCTCCAGCTGTTACAGATCATGCAAAGGATGCACCGCCAATTTTTCCATTTTTGTTTATAGTTATTGCATGTGGTGCTGTCTCTGGCTTCCACAGTCTTGCTGCAAGTGGGACCACGGTAAGACAGTTAGACAGGGTAAAGGACGCACGTATGATTGGATACGGTTCAATGCTACTTGAAGGAGTCCTTGCAGCACTTGTCCTGATTGCATGTACTGCAGGTGTAGGATCGAGCGATGCCTGGTATAAGATGTATGGTAGCTGGCATGCAGCAAGCGGACTTGGTCCAAAATTAAATGCCTTTATAACCGGTGCCGGCAACATAATATCATCACTCGGGGTTGATAAAAAATTTTCAATGACCCTTGTGAGTGTGATCGTTGTCTCTTTCGCACTTACAACCCTTGATTCTGCAACCAGACTGTTGCGTTACAACATAGAAGAAATAGGGAGACAGACGAGATTTTTATCGTTTTTGACAAATAAATATATTGCCTCCATTGGTGCAGTTCTTTCAATTGCCTTTTTTGCCCTGATGAAGGTAGATGGCAGACCTGCCGGACTTATACTCTGGCAGCTGTTTGGAACATCCAATCAGGTACTTGCTGCTCTTGCATTGCTGATGGTATCCATTTATCTTTATCTAAAAAGACGTAATCACCTATATACAACCATTCCGATGCTCTTTGTGCTCTTTTTTACACTCTACTCTGCTGTATTCAATCTGATAAAATTCTATAAAAATGGTAGAATGGCTCCTCTTTTTACCGGTATCATTATCCTTTTTCTTACCCTCTGGCTTATAGTTGAGGCAATATTACGGATAATTTCAACAAGAGGACAGTACAATCCTGAAGGTAGTACCTGATTTATCAGACTTTGCAAGCAAAAGATCTCCGTTGTTCATTACCATAAGCTCCTTAGCAAGGGATAATCCAAGCCCTGTGCCTCCCTTTTTTGTTGATACAAAGGGCTCAAAGAGTCTCTTTTTTACCTCATCAGCTATACCCTCGCCCTGATCGATAACATCTATTGCAACCCTGTTTTTTTCAAGCCTCTTTACCTCTATCCTGATTGACATCCCTCTCTTTGAAGCATCTCTTGCGTTTTTTACAAGATTTAAAAGTGCCTGTTTTAAGTGTCCAGGATCACACATCACCCTTTCGTTGTTATGTGAGATCTCGATAATATTGCCCCTCTCTTCAAAAAGCTGTAAAATCTCTCTTTTGAATTGATCGAGAAACGGTCCCAGTGAGACTCTCTCTTTTTGTGGTCTTGGTAAACTGGAAAACTGAAGGTATTCTTCTGTTACTGATGTAAGACGTTCGACTTCTCTGTAGACATCCTCTGTAACGGTTAGAAGATCACTATTTTTCAGCCCCTCCTTTTTAAGATTATCAAGCAGGTATTCAAGATTCAGCCCCATAGAGTTCAAAGGGTTCCTTATCTCATGCACAATCTTGGATGACATCATGCCGATAGCTGCAAGTCGTTCCTTTCTGAGAAGTTCTTTTGCCTTTTCGTTTAGTTCTTTTTCTCTTTCTTTTAGCCCATCAACCATCCTTGCAAAACTTTTAACTAAAATCCCCACCTCATCATCCTCATCTTCTTTTAATTTGATATCAAAGTCACCACTACCTATCTTTTCAGAGATTCGGCTCAGGAATTCTATACGTCTCATACGCTTGGAAAATATAACAAGTACCCATATGGAGATAGCAAAACCTATCAGTGCAAAAAAGGCCATTATCTCAATTGTCCTCTCGAGCAAAAGAGAAATTCTGTAAGTAGAAGAATCAATATAGGATATTGTACCTCTTCTTGTCTTTTCTAATAGAGTAGAGACAGATCTATATC